>JBFMHB010000054.1 GCA_040752915.1 Acidobacteriota bacterium | reverse complement strand
CCCGCCACCGCCGCGGCCCATCGAAGGCCCGGCCCTTCCTCGCGGCGCAGGGCGTGGAGGCCGAGGGCGGCCGCCGTGGCCAGGACGAACCAGGCCAGGGAGCGGCCGTACCGGCCGCTCATGAAGTCGAGCGTCCCGAGGCGCTGGAGCCAGAGCGGGGCGGGGAACATGACCGCCGCGGCCCAGAGGGCGGCGGGCAGGAGGGCCCACCGGACGCATCGCCACGCGGGAGCCGCGGCGCCCGCCACCGCCAATCCGACGAGGAGGGGCGGCCAGAGCACCTCGCCCCCGATGACGAAGGGCGCGGAGGGGTGGTACGGGTAGGGCACGTTGGCCTCGAACCGGGGCGAGGTGACGTTCGCCAGATACTCCAGAAAGGGAATGAGCCAAAGGGCCGAGAGCCCCGCCGCCGCCGCGGGGAGGGCCGCCCAGCGCTTCCAGCCCGGTCCCCACCGGCGCTCCTGGCCCATTCGAACGGCCAGGTAGGCGAAGGCCCCGGCGGCGCCGAAAAAGGCCTCCTCCAGGTGGCCGCTGAGGGCCATGAGCGCCAGGAGAACGGGAATGCGGCGCCAGCCGGTTTCTTTCCGCACCCACCCTTCGGCGGCCTCGAAGACCCACGGGAACCAGGCGTAGGCCCACACGTTGGAGTAGATCGAGAAGCCGAGGGCGTAAGGGTTGAAAGCGAACAGAGCCGCCGCCACGGCCCGCGCCCAGGGCTCCGCGCCGAGCCTGCCCAGCCACCGGGCCGCCCCCCATCCCGCGAAGAGGAGCTGAGCCAGAATGCACGCCGAATACACCCAGGGCGTCGGACGGATCAGGAAGGGGAGAAAAAAGGGCGCGAAGGGCTGGCTCTGGCCGTTGGCGAGGAGGGGCGCGCCGAGGGAGGCGTAGGGGTTCCACAGGGGAAGTTCGCCCTCCCTCAGGGCCCGCGCCGCTTGCGCCTTCTGGGCGTAGAACAGGGTCACAGGTGCGGAGTCGAAGGTCGCCAAAAGGGGTCTGTTGGCGTTGAGGTCGATCCCTTCCAGCGTCGGATCTCCGGCGAATACGTGAAATGGCACCAAATGGAGACCCAAGGCCAAGGGCCAAGAGAAGACAACCGCCCCGACCACCAGTGTCGCAAACGTGATCAGGCGTCCGTTTGCGGAGGCAGGGTGCGGATGGGTCATGGATTGGACCCTTGCCCGATGTCCGCAGGACTTTCACCAATCCAGTACAGAAAAAGGCCCTGAGAAGCGGCTAGTTTCGGCAGCGAGAGGGGTTCCGAAGTAATCAAGAAGTTCAAACGGAGCGGAGCGTAGTGACCAGACAAGGCTCTCCATTCCTCCTCGCGCAGACGGAAGACCGAAGTCTCCTCGCCGCCTCGGCCATAGGGAATTTTCAAAGCGTCCATACGATTCATCCACTCTGCCCGGAAGGACCGATCGTACAGGGCGCCACAGAAGTCCTTTCTGGTCACGAAAGAGGCGCGGCCTGTCAGGACGCGGAAATCCGTCCAATCAGGAGGCACAACGACGGTGTCCCCTTTGGGGACGGCGGCTTGGACGGCTTCGGCCATGCGGCGCCGCGAGGCCTCCGACGCGCGGTTCGCCTGCGTTCGATGAACTGCCTGCTCCAGAGACGGGAACCATGCAGACAGAGCGGGACGCTTTCCCGACAGGTGCACCATGGGCTCGGTGGGGAAGAGGACGAGGGCCGTCAGGATTCCCAGCCAAAGAGCGCCGACACGAACCGCTGAGGCGCCTCCCACCCTTATTGGAGGCCGGCTGGCGATTCCTACTGTCGCGCAGGCCAGGATGGCGACCGGCAAACCGTTGGCTTCCCTGCAAAAGCCCATCGCGGGAAGCACGATCATCCAATACGCCTGAAGAAGAACGAGAAGACCCATCAGGACCCAAGCCAGACCTCCGATCCGATCCAGGGGACCCACCGGCGGACCCAAGGCTGGAGATTCTCTCAGAACGCACGCTGCCATAACGGCAAAGACAACAGCATGGGCGCCTACCGCACCCATGATCCAGGATGACAAGAGGTAGACCCCTGCCATCCGGATGCGGGCTTTCGGGCTCTCCAACCAGCGGGCGCCTTCCGCCGCCACAATGAGGGTGGTCACGAGGACCAACCAATAAAGCCCCCGAAGCAGGGACAGTTGCGGAAAGAGGGCCAGGTTCGACCAGGTTCCAGCAAGGCCCAGAACCGCCGAGAGCGCTGCCCCCGCCCCCATTGAAAAGACCCTGCGTTCGGCCTGCCCCATCGTTCCGCAACGCCACCTGCACAGGAAGGCCAGCCCGAAGATCCCCAGGTAGACCCCTGCTCCCAACCAAGTGGAAAAAGACCAGCCTTGCGGGAACAAATCGGGAAAAGTCGTCCAAAGCAATTCTCTGGTTTCTTCAGGAAACCGCATGAAGAGGTCATGCCGCGCGCCCAAGAACCGCGTGTACACAAGAAAGAGGAGCCCTGTGCCGGCGAAGAACAAAACGACTCGCCACGCATCCCTGACCTTGCGTTCCAGAAGGAGTGAGACTACGAGACCCGCCATGGGAGGCAGCACCGAGAGGACGTGGATGAAACAGCCCCCGGCCAAGACACTTGCTGCCAACCAATGCCTTCCTCGAACAAGAAGATAGAGCCCGGCCGCTGCGATCACGAAGCCCACGGATCGAGTCGTGAAATAGTCATCGAAGGTGTTGATCCCCGCTCCGGGGATTTCGTACGCGGGTAGCCACAACAAGACAGCCAGCCAGGCAATCTCGACCCGCCTCCACACCTCCATGGCCGTCCCGAACAAGAAGGCGAAGAGAACAAGAGTGCAGAGAAAATGCAGTCCAAAGAACATCGCCTTCAGCGAAAACCACTTTCCGGTGGCCGCCAGAAAGGGCCAGACCAGGGACTCCTTCGCCCAACTCGCAGCCAGGAGGTAATCTCCGGCAAAGAGACTAGGATCGATCCAGTGAAGAACGAAGGGCAGGTAGAGAGCCTGATCCTCCACCCCGAACCGATACCCCCTGACCAGAGTTGCGCACACCGCCGCGGCCGCTCCGGCCCAAAGCCACCAAGCCGATCCTCCCGATGATGTTCTCCCGGGACGGTCCGTCAACCTCGCCTCCTACGACGCCACGCCAAGACAGCCACAGCCATCCAACCGAAGAGGCTGATCGTAAGCCCGGCGTACACGGACCGGGGCCGGTAGAAGAACACAATTCGCGACTTTCCCTCAGGCACTTCGACGGCGCGGAAGGCCACGTTGGCCGGGTAGATCCGGGCGGAGGCGCCGTTCACTGTGGCCTTCCAGCCGGAGGCGTAAGTATCCAGCAGGACGAGGACCGCCGGCGATGGGGACGTGACGGCCAGCTCCACCCGGTCGTCCCGGTCGCAAATCCAATTTATGCTTTCAAAGGTGGCTTCCGTTGGCCCCGCCCTTCCACCCGACCACCCCTCCACCACGGCCATGCCGTGTAAGGCACCCGAGGATCGGAGCTTGGACCATTTCCGGAGGGAATCCTCCTCGTCCGAGGCCGGAACGATGCTCTGAACCAGGAACGCACGAGGGAGAGGCCGCTCCACAGGGATCCAGCGAAAACGGCCGGAGTTTCGGCCCTCGGATTGGGCGATCCGGTCCACGCCAAGCAGGCCCAGATCCCCCGGAGCGGCCCCATGAAACCGGAACCAAGTCGAAGCCGGTTCGGGTCGGGGGCCGGAGAGGGCCGTCTCGATGCGCATGTAGCGCCGCAGGACCAGAACATCTACCAGGCGGACATCTCGCGCTTTCCACAGGCTGGCCAGGTTGGGGGAGAGGTCGGGTGCACGCCAATAATCGGGCCCTCCTGCCCATATCCTCGCGTGGTTCTCCTCGGAACCCCCACCTCCCAAGCCTGGGAGCGACGAAGGGGGGCTACCCGCGCCGAAGGCATCGTAATAGCGAAATCCAGGCGAGTGGCACACGAGGGGGGAGACGGCCGCCACGGCCAAACCCAATGTGAGGACCCCCGCTTTGAGGCGCTCGGGCTTCAGCAATACGCCGGAGGCGAGCACCCCCATCAATACTCCCTGGAGAACGAGCACGTCGGGGCGAAGGAGGACGTGGACCATGGAGCCGTCCAGATAGGCCGCCCAGCAAAGCCCGGCAAAGGCCAGCCCTCCAAGCAAGAGCTGGCGCACGGACGCCCGCCGGTGCTCCCTTGCGGCTTCCCAAAGCTTGCCCGCTCCGATGGCGACGAGAGCCGACGTCGAAAACCAGAAGAGGCCTCGTGCGTAGAGTCCGGGGAGGATGCCCCCCAGGGTGAGGGGTCCCATAAGAAAGGACCAGGGAAGGGGACGAAACAGAATGAGAATGGAAAAAACGAGAAGAACCAGGACAGGCCAGAGCCTTCTCCCCGCTCCAGCGGCACTCCAACCCGCCAGCCCCACCACCGCAAGCCCCCAGAAGAGAGGGGCCACAAAGACCTCCGAACGGGGGTTTAGCACACTTTCCAAGGCGAGGCTTGCCCGAGTCCACCGTTCGGGGGTGGTCAATTTGTATGTAAAGGATTCGGACAGGTGGGCAAGCACGGGCAGGAGGTGAACGGCCGTAAGGATCCCTGCCAGGGCCACAGCGCCCGAGGCGCGAGCCACCCAAGCCCTTAGGGAGAGACGCCCGGACCTTTCGGACGCAACCCAGCACGCCATTGCGTACACGCCCGATCCGACCGCAAGAAGGAGAGCCTCCTCCGGATGGCCGCAGTAGACCGTCCCCGCAACCATGATCGACGGCAGCCACCATCTTCGATCCCTCGGGTCGAGGCACCGGTCCCAGGCCCAAAGAAGCCAACCGAACCACCAGGCCGCCCACACGTTGCTGAAAGTCAGGATGCGGAGGGTGTAGGGGTTGAAGGCCCACAGGACGGCGCCGAAGGCTCTCGGCCATGAGGCCAGGCCGAATCGCCCCAGCCAGAGGTAGCCTCCCCACCCGCACCAAAGGCTTCCCAAGAGCAGGCCGAGGGTATAGGTCCAGGGATCGGAGTGAACGTAAAACAACCAGAGGAAGGGGGAGAAGGGCAGCACCTGCCCTGAACCCAGGGCGGGCGTTCCGCATGCCACGTAGGGGTTCCACAGTGGTAGACGGCCGTCCCGAAGACAGGAACCGGCGAAGGCGGCGTTCGGGTAGTGGACGAGAATCGGCGCGTTGTCCTTGCCCGGGAAATTCCGGTGGATGGAAGGAGCCGCCCCTCCCTCCGGAATGCCCGTGACCCTCCCCGGCTCCCAGTGGAAGGAAGGGAGGGTTTTCCCGCCGGCCAAGAACGGAAGAAAGTACAGGACGGCCGCCGCCCCGATTAGGAGACAGAAGACGCCCCAGATCGTCCGACCGGACCTCACGTCTTTTTGACCCACCCGCTTCCTCTCTGGTTGCGAGTGCCTTCGCACTCCCATCTCATCCCCCGTCCCCGATTCGAGTATCATTATACGGACATTGCAGGAGCCATGGCCGAAAGCGAGGAATCGGGAGGTTGGCCACGAGCGGCGGAGAGCGAACTGTGAGGCAAGAAAGGACCCAACTGCCGGGCGAAGGCACGTCAGCGCGGGATTGGGGTCTTGCCGTTTTTCTGCTCCTCGCGGTCTGGCTTTATTTCTTCGCGCCCGTTTTTGTGTTCCGCCTGAATTACATGGGGTTCCACGTCCTTCCCGACCCGACCCTGCTCGGGCTCCCCGCGGAACAGCGCGCTCCCACCGCGATCACCCGATTCCCGAATCAAGACGCATCCCTCCTCTGGATTCACTGGCCTGCCTATCACTTTCTCGCGCAGGAATTCAACAAAGGCCGCTTTCCCCTCTGGAATCCCTCCGTCGGATGCGGTACCCCCGCCGTCGCTGACCCGCAAAGCAAGCCCTATGACGTATTCATGGCCCCCTTCTTCTACTCGCCATCCGCGAACACTTTCTGGATCGGCGTTTCCCTGAAGGCTCTGGCTGGTCTTCTGGGGCTTTTCCTCTTCTTCCGGTATGCAGGCGGGAGGCCCGTGCTGGCGGCGGCGTGGGCTTGCCTCTCCGCCTTCAACCCCTGGACCCTTCAAGCCATGTATCTTTCCAACGGCTGGGCCGATTGGTTCTTGGGGTGGGGCCTCTTCCTGGCGCACCGGGCGGCCAGGAGTGGACCTCCACACGCCTGGTGGCCTGCCCTGGGGTGCGCCTTCGCGGTCTTCTCCGGACATCCCGAGGAGGCACTCCTGGTTTCCGGAATCACCGCCCTCGCCTATGCCTGTTTTCTGCTTGAAACGGGCCTTCGGATCCCTTCGGTACTGGTGCGCCTGGGTCTCTTTTCGCTTTTCCTCGGAGGCCTCACGGCGGTTCACACCTTTCCCTTCCTGGCCGAATTGACCCGCTGGGACAGCTACAAAGTGTTCTGGAAAGGCATCGGAGGACTCTTCTACGCCGATCTGTTCAACCCCCGCTCGACCGCCTGGGTGCATCCGATCCTGTGGGGTCTTGCCTTCGCCGCTGTGGAGCGGAGGACCCGAGGATGGGTAGCGGGAGCGCTCCTCCTCCTGACGGGGGGGTTCGTCCAGTTTCAGGGGGGGCCGCTGGACATGGTCCGTGCGGCTGGGGCGCTGGGCGGCCAAATGGTGGCCCGATACGCTCAGATCCTCTTCTGGGCGGGCCTGCTTTGGCTGAGTTTCCAGGGAGCCCGGTTGATGATCGCCTCCCAGGCCAGTGAACGCTTTCGGAATGTCCGTGCCATCGCATACGGACTTCTCTTGTACTTTGGCGGATCCTGGGCCTTTTATGTGAACGGGTCCATCTTTTGGCCGGCGCTGTTTCCCCCCCTCCACTACCTGATCGCCGCCCAGTCCGCGCTGCTCTTGGGCGGCCTCGCACTCGCTCCCCGCGGGGCTTTCCTTCGAATAGTCTCCCTGACCTCCCTGGCGGCGATTCCCCTGGTTGTGCCGTTCACTCCGCACTCCTTCCTCTCGCCTCTTGAGCCGTCCGTGGATCCGCCGACGAGCGTCGCCTACCTTGCGAAACACGTGCCGGACCACGGTCGCTTCTCGGGGGCCACCTTCGAAGGAACTCGGTTCAACGCCCCCCTGAGCCCCAATCTCGCCCCCGTATGGGACCTCACGGACCTTCGGTCGAACGGACCGTACCGCACGCCCGCTCTCTTCAATCTCAATCTTGAGTGGGACAAATCGGAACCGTCCTGCACGGTGCTGGCGTTCAACCGCCCGAGCGCGGATTTCCTGCGCTGGGTTTCCGTCTCCCATCTGGCGGTTCCCCACGGGACCCCTCTCCGAAGAGGCTTTTTCCTGGCACAATCCGGCGAACCCCTCGATGTTTGGGGCGTGGAATCCCCCCTGCCGAGGGCCCGAATCCTCATGGACTGGGTGAACGTCGAGAGCCTTGACCAGGCCGGCGCTTTTTTCCGCAGGAGTCTCCTGGACGGATCCTCGGACAAAAGGGTGGCCGTGGAGGGAGGGCCTCCCCCGCCCCCCGCCCGTGGGGATTCGGCACCTTTCCTGACCTGGCTCCTCGACGAACCTGACCGGCTGCTGTTCCAGGCGCGAACGGAAGGAGATTCCCTGCTGGTCTTGTCCGACGCCTATCACCCTGGATGGAGGGTCTGGATCGACGGCGTGCCCTCCGAAATCCTGCGGTGCAACGGGGTCTTTCGTGCCGTGCAGCTCCCGCCAGGCGCCCACGAGGTTCTTTTCCGCTTCGAGAGCCCGGCGCACAGGGCGGGCGTGTGGACCGCCCTCCTTACACTTCTGATCGGGACGAGCCTCCTCGCGGTCCGCCGACTCCTCTCCTCTTCGGGCGGAGGGCGCGGGGCGGCCTAGGGTGGAGCCCGATCGGGCCGGCCGGAAAGGGCGGAGGGGTCGGTCAGAGCGTACAGAGTGAAGGTTCCAGCCCGGCCTTTGGCGGGCAGGTCATATGGGTGTTCGCTCCATACGTAACCCAACCGAATCGGCCGGTATTTTCGGGCCAGATCGAGGAGCTCCGTCCGGGACAGGGGCAGGGAGGTCTCCCTCGACCACCCTCCCCGCTCCCAACGCAAGCCTCGGATCGCCGTTATCCGAGCGTACCATTCCGCAGCATAACCGGAATCGAATTCCGAGGGGACTCCATCCTTGTAGGTCACGAACGAGGACCGAAGGGACTCCACCCGGAATCGCATCCAGTCCGGGGGCACCAGAACCGTGGCCTCCGGAGGTACCTCTCGCCTCGTCCACTCGGCCGCCCGCACCTCGATCTCTCGTTTCCTGCTTTCCGCGGCCAGGGCTACGACGTGGGAAGCGATGCGCCCGCCGTACCACCCCCGAACCTCCCTCGATTTCATCAGCAGGGCCACCACGGGCCGAGTGGGGGAGAGGAGGAGCATCGCACAAAAGCCCAGGGGGAGCAGGGCCGGGGCCCAACGATTGCCACCGACGAGTCTGCGCAGGCCCTCCAAGACGGTCAGCGCTCCGGCCAGAGCCGCGGCTAGGGGGGACCAGGACGGCAGCCAAGTCCATGGGTCCACGTTGGCCCAGAAGGCGGCTCCCTGAATGAAGAGAATGAGGGCCAGAAGACCGGTAAGAGCGGCCAACACTCGGATCTTGTCAGGCAGAAACCGCTCCCGGAGCCAGCGCCTCAGGTCGGATGCCCTTTCGTGTCCGACGACGAGAAGGCACGCGATGACTTGAGCGGCCGGGGTTCCTGTCATCCAAAGAAGGACCGCCCACATGGCCAGGAGCGCCCCGAGACGTCCACGCTTGGCCATCGGAATCACAGCGCCCGCAAAGAGAACCGCGCTAAGGAACACGAGGTAAAGCAAGCCTCTCGGAAGGCACAGCTGAACGAGGAGGACGATGAGCGACAGCCCGCCTGCGATGCCGAGGATCTCCGCCCCGGCAACCCCGGCGGCGACGCCCAGGATATTCCGGCGGTTCCCCTCCCCGGAATCGCGGAAGATTCGCGTGGAGACCAGAAGACCAAAAAAGGCCCAGACTAGAGCGATAGAAAGCCAGGTGTGGACGGACCAGTTCTGAGGAAAGATCTCCGTGGCGGTGCGCCGGGAGACGTCGAGCCAGGACCCGGAGTATCGAAACAGCAGATCGTGCCGGGCCCCGCTCCAAGTGGAGACGGCCCAAAGCACCACGGCTGGCCCCGCAGCGGCAGCCAGTGCCCAGGCGCCGGAGCGAAACCGCCTGGCCCAGGCGTGGGCCACCGCAACCCCGACGGCCACGGGCAGGATGCTGACAACGTGAAACAGCCCGCCCAGGAACAGCGAGACCACACACGTTCTCTGCGACGGACGGAGAAAACCGTCAAGAGCCAGCAGGCCGAAGACGGCCCCGATCATTCTCGTTGTGAAGTACTCGTCGAAGGAAAGGCACGTCACTCCCGGAATGGAATAGGCGGGTATCCACAGAAAGGCCGCGATCCACCCCGCCTCCTCGGAGGCCCAAAGCCGTCGGGCAATTCGGAAGGTGAGGAGAAGAACCGCGTAGTTGAGGACCGTGGTGAGGGAAAAGAAAATCGCTTCCAAGGGGAAGAACTTGGCCAGGCCCGTTATGGCAACCCAGGAGATCGACTCGCGCGCATACCCCAAGGTGAGTAGGTAGTCGTTTGGGAAAAGCGAGGGATCCAGCCAGTGGAGGACGAACGGAAGGTACAGGTTCTGATCCTCTTTTCCGAATTCGTACCCCCTCGCCAAAAAGGCCACGAGTGTGTACAGCCCCAAGGTCCCATGAAAGAGCACGACTTTTCTCCAATCGTGCGGGGGACGCATGAAGGTCTGTGAGGCCTGCCTCATGGTTCTTCATCTTACTTCAATCCATGGGGACGTTGTGGGGAGGAGTCCCCGAAGAGATAATGAACCCATACGCGCAGGAGGACCCTTGTCGGACCCCAGCGGGCGTTCCTCAGGCTCAGTGCCAACCGATCATCCAAGAACGTCCCTCCTCCTGGCCTCCGTCCTCCTGCTCCAGTTCCTGCCTCTCCTCTGGGGATGGCACGCCGTGCCCTTTCACCTGCTGGCCCCCGAATTCAGGGGCTCGACGGCCGGCGGGAGGGACCTGCCCGCGGCCCTCTCCCACCTGCCGGGCGACGACCCCACGGGAGTGATCCTGGACTACCCCGCCGCGTTCTATACCGCCCAGCGCCTGCGGGGAGGAGAGATTCCCTGGTGGAACCCCCTCACGGGGATGGGCAGGGCCTGGGTGGGAAACGGCCAGGTCCTCCCCTTCTCCCCTTTCCTCCTTCCTTTCCTCGTCCACCCGTCCCCTTTCACCTACACCCTCCAGTGGGTCCTGTTGGCGCTGGCCTGCCTTCTCGGCGCCCGGTGGTTTTTCAAGGAGGCCGGCCTGGACGAGACGCCCGCCCTCCTGGGCGCGCTCCTCTGGACCTTCAACCCCTTCACCTCGGCCTCCATGATCATGAGCTCCTCCTGGGCGTATTGGGCCTTTCCCGCCGCGGCGGCCGCGACCCTCCGGGCTCTGAACTCGGGCTCCCTCGCCGCCTGGTGCGCCGCGGCGGCGGGCCTGGCCCTCACGGCCCTCAGCGGACAGCCCGAGACGGCGTGGTTGCTCGCCTCGCTCGTCCCCCTCCACTTTCTTTTCGCGGGCCGCAACGGAATCGGCCGCGCCGGGGCCTGGGCGGGGCTCCTTCTCTGCGCCGTCCTCGCCCTCCTGCTCTCGGCCGCCCAATGGGGCCCTGTCCTCTCCACGCTGGGGCACGTCTCGTCCTACAAGACCGAGGGCCCGGACCGGGCCGTGGCCCTGGGACACCCGATCTCCGCCTTCTTCGATCCCTCCGGGCCCGTCTTTCTCCAGCCGCTCCTCTGGGCGGGGAGCCTTCTCGCCTTCGCACGGCGTCCCGCGCGCTGGGAGGCCCGCGCCGCGGCGGCGGGACTTCTCCTGCTCCTGGCCCATTCCGTCCCGGCCCTCGCCGGCGCCCTTCCCTTCCGCCTCCTGCGCCTGGGGGGCCTCATCCCACCCTTGCACGCTTCTGAACTCGCCGTCCTGCCGCTCACGGTCCTGGCCGTCTTTGGCCTTTCTTCGTTGTCGAGGGAGGAGGGGGAGCGCCCTGCGCGGGCCTGGAGGATGGGGGCCTTGCTCCTCTGGACCGCCCTGACGACCTGGAGCTTCCTCCGGCTCGTCCCTCCGGACGTTCGCACCTGGACCGGAGGCCTCTGGCTCGCGGCGATCCTCCTCCTCGGAGTGCCCCTCCTTTTCGGAACGCGGGAGCCGGCGGTCCGGCGCGCGCTCCTCGCGGCCCTCGCCGTGGCGGCCGCCCTGCTTCCCCTTGCCCTCTCGGGATTCCGCTACCCCTACTTTTCCTCCACGCCCGCCCCCCGGTGGGTCTTCCCCGCCGAAGACCGGAGCGCGAACGAACCCCCCTCCAGGATGTGGGCCCAGGCCAGCCCCACCACCGGGGCCCCCCTCCTCACCCCGAACCTCCACCTCCTGTCGGGCGTCTCGGACCTCCGCTCGGCCCAGGTCCTCAATCCGAAAGGGGCCCGGACCTTGGCCCACGCCTACGGGCTCGGGGGCCACCTTGGACATCTCCTTTACGGCTGGCAGAAGGCCGATCCCGCCCTCCTGAAGTTCCTCGGGGTGCGGTGGGCCGTGCTGGCGCCGGAGGCGAAGGGCGGTCCCCTGAGGACCGTCCTGCTCGAGCCAGGGCCACGGGCCTTTCTGGCGAGGGAGGTCCTCGCCGCGCCGGACGATCAGGCCGCGCGGGACGCCTTCGTGGCGCTTCTCCGGGAAGGCCGGGGCCACGAAGCGGCCGTCGTCCTGGCGGGCGATCAGGAGGGTCCGGCTTTCCCCGCCCCGGCGGGCCCCGCCGCCGGATCCCCGCGCGTGGAGTGGCGGGCCTGGGAACCCCACCGCCTGGCCCTGCGCGCGGTCCTTGCCGAGCGCGCCCTCCTGATCGTGCTGGAGGCCTTCGACGGCCGTTGGAAGGCGACGGTGGACGGGCGGGCCGTCCCCATCCGCCGCGCGGACCTCCTGTTCCGGGGAATTTATTTGGAGGCGGGCGCCCACGAGGTGGAAATGGCCTTCGACGCCCGCCTCCCCCGCGCGGCAGTCCTCGTTTCCACCCTCGCCTGGATGGCCCTCGGCGGGGCGGCCGTAGCGTTCCGGCTCCGCCGCCGACGCGATCAGGGCCCAAGGCGATAAAGCGTCATCCCTCCCGCCGCGCCGACCACGGGGAGCTCGTAGTCGTGCCGGCTCACCAGGTACTCCAGGCGGACGGAGGCATGCCCCCGGGCGAGGTCCCTCCACACCGCCTCCGGTAGCCTCTGGTCGGGCGTCCGGGTCCAGCGCCTTTCCCCCTCTTCGAAGGCCCTCACGAGGCGGACCCGGCGGAGCCACTCGGCGCAGTATGCGGCGTCGAATTCGGCGGGGGCTCCGTCCTTGTAGGTGACGAAAGGGCTTCGGAGGGAATCGAGCCGGAAGGTCATCCAATCGCAGGGAACGGCCACCGAGGCCCCCTCGGGCACGTGCCTCCGTACCAGGTCCCCCATGGCCCGAAGGGCCTCCCGGTCTTTCTCGGCCCGGGCCCCTTTCACGCGGGCGTGCGCCACGCGGGTGCCGTACATCCGTCCGAACCACGGCCGGTCGTGCAGGGCCATGGCGACGGGACGCGGAGGCACGAGGAGAAAGAAAAGGCCCAGTGCCGCGGGCAGGACCCGCGCCGCCCGGCCCCCTCGAAGCGAGGGCAGAAGAAGGGCCGCACCGGCCGCCACGGCCGCCAGGATCCCCGCCTGGAGCCAGGGCCGGCCGTCCGCGAAGAGGTTTCGTGGGTGGACGATGGGCAGGAAATCCACGAGGTGCCACAAGAGCACGAGGAGCAGGAGCGCCAGGAGGCCGCGCAGCAACCTACTGCGATCCCCGCGCACCCATCGCCACCCGTCGCCGGCCCGCAGGAGCCAGGGGACGGCCGCCGCGCAGGCGGTGGAGCATGCTTGGAGGGCGGCCGCCCCCGTGGCCCACCCGGCCGCCGCGAAGGCCCCCAGGCCGATGCCCCAAACCCGCCCGGTTCTGAGGAGTTCCGCCAGGGACCCGCTGAGGGTCAGGGCCAGGAGGAGGATCAGGAGCCACGTCCCCCGCAACAGGGAGAATTGAACCAGGAGGGCCACGCCCGCCGCCGAGCCCGCCACGCCGGCGGCGGCCGCCAACAGGGCTCCCGAGGCCACCAGGAGCCCCTCCCGTTCCGCGGGCGTCGCCCTGCCGCCCAGGAATCGAACGGCGGCGAGGCCGCCAAAGCAGGCGAGCAGGAAGATCAGGCGCCGCCACTCGACGGCGGGCCAGAGCAGAGGGAACAACTCCGCGTCCACCTGGCGGACCACCTCCAGCCATTCTCCTGAGTAGAGGCCGAGGAGCGCGTGGGGGCGTCCCGCCCCCGCGCCGAAGGCCCAGAGGAGGCCTCCCGCCGCGCCCAGGGCTCCCGTCACCTGCGCCGCGGGCCGCCAGCGGCCCCTCACCCCGTGCGCTAGGACCAGCCCGGCGGCCACTGGGACCGCCGTGACGAGGTGGACGAGGCCGCCCCCCAGCACCCAGAGGGCCGAGGCTCCGTTCCGGCGCCGGAAAAAGGCCTCCAGCGCCGCCAGCGCGAAGACGCCCCCCAGAATTCGCGTGGTGAGGTACGCGTCGAAGGTCGTGTTGGCCACGCCGGGAACGGTATAGGCCGGGATCCAGAGGAAGACCGCGATCCAGGCCGCCGCCCCGTCGTCCCACCAGGCACGGGCCAGGCGGTGCACGAAGAACAAGGTGGCGTAGCTGGCCGCAAGGTACGTACCCAGAAACACCGCCTCCAGGGACGCGAGGCGCCCGAGCGCCGAAAGGAGCACCCAGACCACCGACTCGCGCGCGAAGCCCTGGGTCAGGAGGAGGTCGGCCGGAAACAGGGACGGATCGTTCCACTTCAGCAGGAAGGGCAGGTAGAGGTTCTGGTCCTCCACCCCGTAGCCGTACCCCCTCGCCGCCACCGCCAGGAGGGTGCAGGCCGCGAGGCCCGCGTGACGGAGCCAGGGAACCCCTCGGAGGAAGGGCGTGCCCCGTTTCCCCTCGACCCGCTCCGCCCCTCCGCCGGCCACGGCGCCCGCGCTCCGGTCAGGTGCGCCCGGGGGCCGGGCGGCCCTGGGGCACGGCGAGGAGGATGAACTGGTAAGCGAAGAGGGAAGGCCAGAGGCGGGCGGCGCCGTAATACCCGTACTCCACTCCCCTCCAGAAGACGCGGGCGGCGCGGCTCTTTCCGGCGAAGAGTTCGAAGGGGATGGGTGTCACCTTCTGCCTGAGAATGCGGTAGCCCTGGGACTCCAGCAGGCGCCGGAAGGTCCGGCGCGTGTACAGGCGCACGTGGCTCCCGTCGAGGATGCCCCGCTCCCGGTACGTGAAGCGGCCGAAGAGAAGGCCGAGGCGCACGGTGAAGTGGGCCACGTTCCCCGTGGAG
The DNA here is from genome assembly GCA_040752915.1 of Acidobacteriota bacterium. Taxonomy (NCBI): domain Bacteria; kingdom Pseudomonadati; phylum Acidobacteriota; species Acidobacteriota bacterium. Next base: position 5,498 of record JBFMHB010000054.1, on the reverse strand, counting down.
GCGATGACCACTCCCCGCTCGGCCAGCAGGTCCTTGGCCTGGGAGAGCAAGGCCGGCGCCGTTCTGAGGTGTTCGAGGACGTCGGCGAGCACGATGCAGTCGTAACGCCCCGCCTCCGCGGGCGGGGGCAGGCCCTCCAGGTCCAGGTCCCTCACCCAGAGCCGCTCGTAGGGCTGCGCTTCGGCGCCCTCCAGGGGACGGTCGTTGATCCCTGAGACGGCGCACCCCTTCTCCCTCAGTTTGGCGGCGTAGCTTCCCTCGGCGCCCACATCCAGGACCCGCGCGCCCGCCGGGACCATGCGGCTCACGCGCATGTGGCTCGACAGGGGGCTGGTCTTGGCCGGGTAGCGCCGGGAGGCCTCCTCCCCGATCCAGGGACAGCTCAAAAGGCCCAGGGAAAAGAGCTTGTACCGGAGAACGGCCGCCGCCACGTCCCGGGCGTACCGCATCCCGTTCACGTAGCAGATCTCCCCGCCGTAATAGGTGGGGATGGGGATCTCCACGATCTCCTGGCCCTGATGGAGGAGCTCCACGATGATCTGGGTGTCGAAGTGGAAGTCGTCCGTGTAGGCCGGGTAGTGCAGGCGGCTGAGCGCCTCCACGGCGTACATCCGGTACCCCGAATGGAACTCCGACAGGCGGCTTCCCAGGAGGGCGTTTTCGTACGCCGTGAGGAGGCGGTTGCCCACGTACTTGTACAGGGGCATCCCGCCCCGGCGCGCCTGCCCCGGGGCCATCATCCTCGAACCGAAGACCGCCGCGGGGCGGCGCTCCCGCGCCACCCTCAAGAACTCCGGGATCATCTCCGGGGCGTACTGTCCGTCCCCGTGGAGGAGGATCACATAGTCGAAGCCCCGCTCCCGGGCGTAGTCGTAGCCCCTCTTCTGGTTCCCGCCGTACCCGAGGTTCATGGGATTCCGGTAGATTTTCAGCTTCTCGCGGCCCCGGGAGGCCCGGTACCCCTCGCCGAGGAGGGCCGTATCGTCCGTGCTCGCGTCGTCGAAGACGTAGACCTCTTCGAGACGATCCCATGCCTCGGGCGGGATCCGGTCCAGGACCCGGGCGAGGGTCGTCACGGCGTTGTAGGCCACGACGAAGACGGCGAAGCGCAGGGGGGAGCCCCCGTTCGTCCCGGCCCCTTGGCGCGCGTCCTCTCCCATGGCGGTCCCTCTCGGCCCCATTCTAGCCGAAATCCCGGCCCGCGGAGGCGCCGAAACGCGAAGCGGCCGCCGGTTTCCCGGCGGCCGCGAGGACCTCGAACGAGGTGGGGGTTCTTACGGAGTGCTGGGGGAGGCCGGCGTAGGAGCCGCGGCGTCCTGCCCGCCCACGCCCGTGTTCACGTGGGTCGTGGTGGCCCCGGGGACGCGCCCCTGGGGGTTGTAAGTCCGGAAGAAATCGCGGTGCTGGCCCAGGACCGCCTGGGCCTTTCCCCAGGTGACGGGATCCTCGGGCTGGGTGGTGAAAAAGTTGAGGCCCATGCGGCGCAGGAGGTGGGCCAGGTCGCCCTCCTTCAGCACGGCGCCCGCGTTCCAGAAGCCCGTCAGAGGGGAGATTCCGCCCTGACCGAGATACTGGGTGGCGCTGGCGGGGGTCCAACCGCCCTGGGGGGCGGGCTTTCCGAGGGCGCTTGCAAGAAGCACGGCGAAATCGCCCTGGGTGATGGGATCCTCCGCGTTGGCGGCGAAGGCCGAGAGAGCAAAAAGGCAGAGGGCCAAACCGGCCACCACGATCAGGACCTTGCGCATGACACGTCCTCCTGTTCCTGCAATATAAGGGGTGGCCGCTTTCAAGTCAACCACCGCAACCCCGTCTCTTTGTATCACTTCCACCCGCCCGGGGGTCGGTCCGGCGGGCCTCCTCCTTGCGGGAGGCGCCGCCCGAGCCCCCTCACACCGACTTGCTCCGGAATATCTCGCCCCACGCTCCGGCCTTGCCCATGATCCAGGGGATCTTCTTGGGCTCCTTGCCGGTCTCGTAGTAGTAGTGGCTGTAGTAGTAGTTCTCATAGTAACTGCCCGACTTGGGATCCACGTCGTTGAGGACCACTCCCGCCACGGGGATCTGGTGGCGCCGCAGGGTCAGGACGGTGCGCTCCAGCATGGGACGCAGGGTCTTCTTGTAGCGGGCCACGAGGAGGGCGAAGTCGGTCATGGCGCCGAGGATCTGCGCGTCGGCCAAACTCAGGGCCGGCGGCGAGTCCAGGATCACCCAGTCGTACTCCTTCCTCAGGCGCTCCAACAGGTCGTGGAAGCGCTTCATGGAGAAGAGTTCGGGAGGGTTGGGCGGGATGGGGCCCGAGGCCAGCACCCAGAGGTTCGGGTGGGGGCCCTGGACCACGAACTCCTCGAGGGTGGCCCCCTTCTCGGCGAGGTAGAGGGTCAGGCCCTTCTTGCCCGCGAGGTTGTTGAGGGTCCGGTTCACCTGGGGGCGCCTCAAGTCGCAGTCCATGAGGAACACGCGGTCCCCCGTGGCGGCGAGGGTCCTCGCCAGGTTCACGGCCACCGTGGTCTTGCCCTCCTTGGGCCCCGCTGAGGTCACCAGGAGGAGGTTCTTCTGCTGGTTCTCGCTCGCGAAGATGAGGGCCGTCCGGAGGGTCTGGAAGGCCTCCACCACGGCCCGGTCGGTGCCGTTGCCCATGGTGGGCACGAGGGTGAGGAGGTTGAGGCCCAGCCGAGCCTCCAGCACGTCCACGTCCTTCACGGACGTGTCCAGGTACTGGTAGGCCACCACGGACCCCGCCGAGAGCATGAGGCCGAGCATGAGCCCCAGGAGCAGGTTCATGGCCTTGCGGGGACGCACCGGCGCCGTGGGCGGGAGGGCGGCGTTCACCAGGCGCACGTTGCTCGAGAGGAGGGCCGAGCTGACATTCAGCTCCTTCATCTTGTCGTAGAGGAGGTCCATGTACTTCTTGATGGCCGCCCCGCTGGTGGTCAGGGCCTCGCCCCGAGAGGCCCCCTCCACGAACTGCAGGCCCTGGCGCTTGACGCCCTCCAGTTCGGCGGTGAGGTTGGCCTTCTCGGAGTAGAGCGCGCCCAGCTGGGCCTGGTAGCTCTCCAGAATGGCCTGTCCCTGGCGGGAGAGGCGGGTCTTGAGCGCCTTGACCTCCGGGTGCTGGGGTGTGTACTTGACCGAGAGGCGGCTCAATTCCCGCGCCATCTCGTTGTAGAGCCTGGTCATCTCCTGCACGCCCGGATCGCCGAGGGTGGAGGGGAGGCTGGCGGCGTCTTCGCCCCGCGCGAGGGAGCGGCGGATCTGCCCCACCACGGCGCTCGTTTCGCTCTCGCGGACGGCCACCTCGTTGAGCTTGAGTTCGAGGGCCTCGATACGCTTGTCGAGGATCTCCTTCTGGTTCTCCGGGAAGTAGGAGCCCGAGGCCTGCAGGGTGGAGGCGACGAGCCCCTGCTGGCGCACGTACTCCTCCTGCATCTTCCGGGCCTCCTCGAGCATGGCCTCGTTGGCCCGGCGGATGACCTCCAGGGCGTCCCTCAGGGTCTTGTCCCGGTAGACCTCGGCCACCATGTTGGCCCACTTGGCCACGTCCTCCTTGTAGGGGCCGCTCACGGTGATCTTGAAGAGGGCGCTGTCCCGCACCGTCTCCACCTTGGTCATGGCCGCCAGAGCCCTCCAGGCTTCGGAGGGGTTCTCCATCTCCCGAAAGCCCGGGTGGGTGGCCAGCTTCAGGCGGTCGGCCGCGTCCTGCATGACGGCCTGGCTCCGGATGATCTCCGCCTGGGAGTTGTAGAACTTCTCCTCCTCCATCCAGGAGGTGGCGCCCGTGGGGTTGTAGGTGTTCAGCGGCGTCCGGCTGTAGGACTGGACGTAGATCGTCGCCGTGGCCGAGTAGATGGGGCGGGCGAGAAAGCTGTACAACCCCGCGGCGAGGACGGCGGCGGCCGTGATCCCCGCGATCCACCAGCGGTGCTCCCAGAAGAGCTGGACCCACTTCAGGAGGTCGAACTCCTGTGGCTCGGGCGACTCCTGAAGGATGGGGTTCCCGGTATCGCTTCCTGGCATCTCTCGCTCCGCTCTCCTGCTCCCGGCGCCTCACCGACCCTTGCGCGGCGCTTCCCGCCGGCCGTCCAAGCCCAACTCTTAGAAGAACTTCCTTTCCTTGACCACCACGTGGTCGTTGGGAAGGAGCGGCAGGTCCTCCAGGCGGCCCTTCTCAATCTCGGACACATCCACCTGAAGGACCCGCGGGGCGCTGTCGGGGGTCTCCCTGAGGACGTCCACTCGGTCCTTCTTGGCCCACTGGGTGAACCCTCCGGCGAGGGTGATGGCCCGAAGGAGGGTGATGTCCCGGTTGTAGGGGAACGACCCGGGGTTCTTGACTTCGCCCGAGACGTACACCGATTTGATGGCCTGCACGTTGATCACATCCTGGTCCAGCACGTAGATGTTGCCCTTCTCGCTGGAGGCCCCGAGGAGCTCCTCGCGGGGGAAGACCCGGGTGTGCAGTTTTCCCGTGGAATCCCGGCGGGAAATCTCCACGTCCCCCGATTTGCTCGTGTATCCGCCCGCCTGGCTCACGGCGTCGAGGACCTTGAGGGCGCCCTTGAGGGGCACGCGCCCCGGGTTGCCCACCTCTCCGAGGACGTTCACGTAGCGGCTCCCGTACTCGATGAGCTGGAGGTTCACCTGCGGCGCCTTCACGAACTGCCCCAGCAGGCCCTCGAGCCGCGTCTGGAGCTGGTTGACCGACAGGCCCTGCACCTCCACCTTGTCGAGGACCGGCAAGGTGATGGCGCCCGAGGGGTCCACCACCACGGTCTGGTTCATGTCCTGCTCGTTGTAGACCGTGATCTGGATCTTGTCCCCCGGACCCAGCGGGTAAGCGGGCGGCGTGGTGGTGGCGAAGACGTCCGCGGGGCTCCCCGGGTCCGCGCCCGTGGTCCAGCGAAACAGGAGCCCCTGGGGGAGCCAGGTCAGCGTCGGCCCCGACCCCGCGGGAAGCTCCACGGAGATCCCCTCGCGAACCCGGTGGACGAAGGGCTCCAGCCCGGCGGCCACGGTGACGGCCCCTTCCGCCCGGACCACCCATCGCTGGACGGCTCCAGCGGACCCTCCCGTGACGGTGAGGCTTCCCGGCGCCTCGCACCGGATTTCACCGGCCCTGCCCGTCACGCGAAGATCCCCCGCGCTCGAGGCCAGAACCCCGGTGCCGAGCCATGCCGCCAGAACCGCCCCCGCCATCCTTGCGGCGGCCATACCACGACGAGGATTTCCCAGGTTTTCCTTCATGGACCTTTCCGGTTTCTCAATGCGGCGGATCCTCTTTGAGCGACAAACCCGCCGGCGTTTCTCAAGTATACCCCTCGCCTGTCTCGATGTCTAACGTTCCCGCACCCTTCCCCATTCCCCCGTCAGGTACGTTGCCGTTCCGCGTCTCCCGTCCTGGGGGAGGCGTCGCCTGACGCCGATCTTCTCCCTCGTAGGCCTCCACTGTAGCGGCCCTTGCTTGCAAGGGCCGGCCTTTCGGCCGATGCGAGCATCGGCCG
>JBFMHB010000053.1:17125-20292 GCA_040752915.1 Acidobacteriota bacterium | reverse complement strand
GTTGCCCGACCCCCTCCCCTCAACTCCCCTTGTTCTCACCGAGGGCGGCACCCACCGCGCCTTCCTTCCCCTGCGGCAATACGGGACCCTTTGCGGGGTGCTCTGCGTGGCCTCGAAGGAGGCCGGCACCTTCGATTCAGAGGTCATGGGCCTCCTCGGGGAACTCGCCTTGGATCTTTCCTTCGCCTTGGAGGTCCAGGAGACCCGGGAGCGAAAAGAAGAGGCCGAAAGGGCCCTTCGCGAGAACGAGGAGCGCCTCCGGCTCGCGCTCCGGGCGGCCGAGCAAGGCCTCTACGATCTGAACGTCCAGACGGGGTCCTGCGTCGTCTCCCCAGAATACGCCACCATGCTCGGCTTCGACCCGGACACCTTCGTGGAAACGAACCAGGCCTGGATCGATCGCCTCCACCCCGAGGACCGCGAAAGCGTGGCGGAGGCCTATCGAGCCTACGTGGCGGGGAAGGTCCTCGAGTATCGGGTGGAGTTCCGCCAGCGGTGCGCCGACGGATCCTGGAAGTGGATCCTTTCCCAGGGGAAGATCGTCGGGTTCGACACCGAGGGCCGCCCCCTCCGCATGCTGGGAACCCACACGGACATCACCGGACGGAAGGCCGCGGAGGAGGCCCTTCGCCGCCACGAGGCCTCCCTGCGGGGCCTCTACGAATCCATGTCGGAGATGCTGGCCCTCCACGAGGTGGTGTGCGATGAATCCGGCCGCGCCGTGGACTACCGGCTCATCGAGTGCAACGCCGCCTTCGAGAAGGTCACGGGCCTCCCCCGGTCGAAGGCCTGCGGCGCCCTGGCTTCGGAACTCTACGGCACGGGCGAGGCCCCCTTTCTGGATGCCTACGCCCGAGTGGCCGCCACGGGCGAGCCCATCCAGTTCGAGGCCGAGTTCGCGCCCATGAACAAGCACTTCCTCATCTCGGCCTACTCCCCCGAGAAAGGGCGTTTCGCCACTCTGGCCCTGGACGTGACCGATCAGGTGCGTGCCCAGGCCGAACAGCGGTTCCTGCACAACGCCATGAACGCCAGCCTGAACGAGATTTACGTCTTCGATGCCGCCACCTGGAAGTTCGAATTCGTGAGCCGGGGCGCCCTTCAGAACCTGGGCTACACCCTGGAGGAGATGCGCTCGAAGACCCCCGTGGACATCAAACCCGCCTTCACGGACGCATCCTTCGGCGAGGCCGTGGCCCCGCTCCTGTCGGGGGAGCTTCAGGTCTTGCACTTCGAGACCGAGCACGAACGGGCCGACGGCACCCGGTACCCGGTGGAGGTCCACCTCCAACTCTTTGATCAGGGAAAGCGCAAGGTCTTTGTGGCCTTCATCCTCGATATTACGGAGCGCGAACGGGCCGCCGAGGCCTTGCGGGAGAGCGAGGAGAAGTACCGCTCGATCCTCGAAAACATGCAGGAAAGCTATTACGAGGTGGACCTGGCGGGGAACCTCACCTTCTTCAACGACTCCCTGTGCGCCCTTTTCGGCTATCCCCGCGAGGAACTCATGGGGATGAACAACCGCCAATACACCGACCCGGAGAACGCCAAGAGACTCTACCGGGCCTTCAACGAGGTATATCGGACGGGAATTCCCACGCGGGGGTTCGGCTGGGAGGTTATCCGCAAGGACGGTTCCATACGAACCATCGAAGCCTCCGTCTCCCTCCGAAAGGACTCGAATGGCCGCCCCGTGGGCTTCCGGGGCCTCATCCGCGATGTGACCGAGGAGCGCCGCGCCCAGGAAGCCCTCCGCCAGAGCGAGGAGCGCTTCCGGACCCTCTTCGAGAATTCGCCCGTCGGGATGTACCGCACCACCCCCGACGGGCGCATCGTGGAGGCGAACCCCAAGATCGTCTCCCTCCTGGGCTTCAGGAGTTTCGAAGAATTGGCGAACCGGAACCTGGAGGAGGACGGCTTCGAGCCCTCCTACCCCCGGGAGGTTTTCAAGGCGGAGATGGAGGCGGCCGGGGAGGTCAGGGGGCTCGAATCGGCGTGGCGGCGCCGCGACGGCCAGGTCCTCCGCATCCGCGAGCACGCGCGCGCCGTGCGCGATGACTCGGGACGGATCGTCTGCTACGACGGGGTTGTCGAAGACATTTCGGCCGCACACCGCGCCGAGGAGGCCCGGCGCCTGCTCTCCACGGCCATCGAGCAAAGCCACGACGCCGTCGTGATCACGGACCGGGACGGGACCATCCTCTACGTGAACCCGGCCTTCGAGCGCATCACGGGCTACACCCGCGAGGAGGCCGTTGGCCAGAATCCCCGCATCCTCAAGAGCGGCGTCCAGGATGAGGCCTTCTACAAGAACCTGTGGGAGACGATCCTCTCGGGCCACGTGTGGACCGGCCGCCTGACCAACCGCCGGAAGGACGGGACCCACTTCGTGGAGCAGGCGGTCATCAGTCCCGTGCGCGACGAGGCCGGGGCCATCGTGACCTTCGTGGCGGCCAAGCGGGACATCACCCAGGAAGTGGAGCTGGAGAAGCGCCTGGAGCACGCCAAGAGCCTGGAGACCATCGGCATGGTGGCCGGCGGCATGGCCCACGAGGTGCGCAACCCCCTCTTCGCCATCAGCACGCTCACCTCGGCGCTGGACAAGAAATTCGGCGCCAACGAGGAAATCCGGCCCTTCATCGGGTACATCCAGGAGCACGTCCAGCGGCTGACGGACCTCATGAACGACCTCCTCGCCCTGGGGCGCCCCGTGGCCCGGGACCAGTTCGCGCCCTGCGACCTGTGCGGCCTGGCCCACAGCGTGCGGGATTTGCTGGCCAAGGCGAACGCCGACGGCGCCTCCCGCCTCGACGTGGACTGCACGACGGGCGACGCCCAGGTCCTCGGCCATCCCGAAAAGATCTCCCAGATTCTCCTGAACCTCGTCCAGAACGCCCTCCACTTCTCGCCTCCCGACGGCCGGGTTCTCCTGAAGGTCTACCGGTGGGGGGATGTCGGAGTGATTCACGTGGTGGATCGGGGGGCGGGAATCCCCGCCGACTTTCTCCCGCGGCTCTTCCAGCCCTTCGCCAGCCGACGGCAGGGGGGCACCGGCCTCGGCCTCGCCATCGTCCGGAAACTCGTGGAGGCCCACGGCGGCACCGTCGAGGGCGCCAACAACACCCCCGGGCCCGGCGCCACCTTCACCGTCCGCCTGCCCCTTATGA
>JBFMHB010000053.1:0-17025 GCA_040752915.1 Acidobacteriota bacterium | reverse complement strand
CAGGGGGGCACCGGCCTCGGCCTCGCCATCGTCCGGAAACTCGTGGAGGCCCACGGCGGCACCGTCGAGGGCGCCAACAACACCCCCGGGCCCGGCGCCACCTTCACCGTCCGCCTGCCCCTTATGAAAGAGTGAAAGTCCCTCTCGTCCCATGCCTTCAGTACTCATGGACTCGGAGACGTCGCGATTCGGGGCCTTTCGTCTTACGCCTGACGTCTCTCGTTTGAGGTCGGGCGTCTCACGTTTCACGTCTCACGAGCTGCTAATGTTAGGATGGAGAAAACGAAGGAGCCCGCCATGATCGGACGCCCCGCCGAATGCCGTCGCATCCATTGGATCCCCTTCTCCCTCTGCCTCCTCGCCGCTTGCGCCGTGAACCCCGTGACGCGCCAGAGCGAGATCATGCTCATCTCGGAGGCCCAGGAGGCTCAGATCGGCGCCGAGGCCGCCAAGCAGATCCAGCAGGAGTTCGGCCACTACCAGGGCCTTCCCGGCCTGAACGCCTACGTGAGCGAGGTGGGCCGCAAGCTCGCCGCCCATTCCCGGCGCAAGAACGTGACCTACCGCTTCCAGGTGCTGGACACCCCCGTCATCAACGCCTTCGCCCTCCCGGGCGGATACGTCTACGTCACGCGAGGCATCCTCGCCCGCATGTCGTCGGAGGACGAACTGGCGGCGGTCCTCGGCCACGAGATGACCCACGTGGACGCCCGCCACTCGGCCTCCCAGCTCTCCAAGCAGGCCCTGGCCGGCTTCGGACTCACGGCCCTCTCGATCCTGAGCCCCGATGTCGCCCAGAAGGCCGGCGGCCTCGTGGACGCCTCCCTCCAGCTGGCCTTCCTCGGCTATTCGCGGGACGACGAACGCGAGGCGGACGAGGGCGGCATCACCTACATGGAGGCCGCCGGCTACAATCCCCGTGGCGCCGCCAAGATGTTTCACATGTTCCTGGCCCTGGAAGAGAAGGAGCCCAGTTCCATGGAGCGGTTCCTCCTGAGCCACCCCCCCACGCAAGAGCGCCTCGAGTACGCCGAGGCCCGCATCGCCAAACTGGCCGCCACCCATCCCAAGCAGGCGGCCAAGGACTTGCGGCGGGAGGCGTTCCTCCGCAAGATCGAGGGCCTCGACCTGGGCCAGAGCCGGGGGGACAAGATCATCGCGGGCGGCGTTCTCACGTTGAAAGCCTCCCGAGCCGCCGTGGACGCCCCCGATGCCTACACCCCCAACCTGAGCCCCCCCGAGGGGGAAGCTCTCCTTGTCCGCGACGTGAAGCTCTCAGGCGGGGCCTCGACGCGCTACACACTCGGCGTGGAGGTGATCCCCACGAAGGGGCTGGGGCGCCAGGCCTTCATCCAGGACTACCTGAAAAAGGTGGAGGTGCCCCACCAGGTGCGGAGCTCCGACACCCTGCCCACGAAGGGCGCGGGAACCATGGACCTTCGCGTGCTGGACCTGACCGTCGAAGGGGGGACGCTCCGGGCCATGATGGGCTTCGCCTTCCGCGAGGAAACGGCCTTCGTCCTGTACGGGTACACCCGAGACGCCGATTTCCCCGCCGCCAAGGAGGAATTCCGCTCCTTCCTCGCGAGCCTTCGCTACCCCTCGGCTCAGGAGATTCAATCCGTGAAGAGTCCAAAACTCCGCCTCGTGACGGCCCGCACCGGCGACACGTGGAGCGCCCTCGCCCGCCGGGAGTACGGCAAGGAAGGCCCCGCCCCTCGACTCGCCCTCTACAACGGCATCTTCAACCCCGAAAGGCAGCCCGAGGCCGGGATGCTCCTCAAGGTCCCCGAGAAGCAGTTCCTCAAGGGGGAATGAGAGACGGGAAACGTGAGGGGCAAGGCGGAAGGCGGAAGGCGGAAGGAAAAGAAGGGGCATTTGGGATTTGGGATTTGGGATTTGGGATTTGTAAACAAAGGCGACAACGAGATCCGTGGGGCGGGCGCCCTCGCCCGCCTGTCCTCGATTCTTCCTAGTCCCCTCGTCCCCTCGTCCCCTAGTCCCCCACTCTCGAATACCGGACCGGTTTGCCTTTCGGGGCCCGGCGCCTTAGAGTGAATCCAGCGCGCTGCGGCCCGGGCCCTTGGGAGGGGCGGGAGGGCTCCGGCGCCCCGGGGGACCTCTCATGCGAAAAGCCGTTCTGTCTTTGGTAGTTCTGGCCGCGTGGATCCCGCTCGCCTTGCTGGCGGGCTCTTCCGAATTCCTCGTCGCCATCGAGCGACGCGCGCCGGACGACCTTTCGTTTCTTCGGACCGCCGACGTCCCCGTGATCCTGGAGACCGCGGGCACGCTCTTCGCGGCAGGCGGGACGGAAACGCTGAACCGGCTCGAGGACTTCGGTTACCCACTCCACATCCTCGACGCCGACCCAGGGGCCTGGACGTACCTCCAGGTGGGGATCCGGCCCGATTCGGACCTCTCGGCCCTCCAGCGCGCGGGCACCGTGGTCTACACGGAGGAGAACTGGGTGCTCCTCCGGCTCTGGCCGGGCCTGGACGCGCGAGCCATCGGAGACGGCCGCTTCTTCGTCGCCCCCCTGCCCCGCGAACCCGTGGCCGCCCCGCGCCCTGTCCAGACGGGACGGGCGCTCGGCTCACCACTCTTGGCCCCCAATCCTCTCGTCCAGCGCATGGTCAACCGGGTGGTCCATCAGAACGTGGACTCCACCTGGCAGACGGTGGTCCCGCCAAACCCTCCCGGGACGGGGACTCGCTACACGACGACCGCGGGGTGCGGGGACGAGGCGGCCTGGGCCTTTTCCTTCTTCCAGGGCCTCGGTTACGACACCGAGTACCAGAACTACCGGTCCGGCTACGCCCCCAACGTCATCGCCACGCGCGCCGGCCAGGTCCACCCCGAGGACGTCTACATCCTCATCGGCCACCTGGACGACATGCCCTCTTCGGGCTACGCGCCCGGGGCCGACGACAACGCCTCGGGGAGCGTGGCCGTCCTCGAAGCGGCGCGGGTCATGGCCTGCGACGTCTTCGACGCGACCCTCAAGTTCATCCTCGTCACGGGAGAGGAGACCGGCCTGGAGGGGAGCGCGGCCTACGCGGCGGCGGCCCAGGCCTCCGGCGAGAACATCCTCGGCGTGGTGAACATGGACATGCCGGGGTGGGAAGGGGACGGCTCCCCCTCGCCCGAGAACCTCGACCTGAACTACAATTCCGCCAGCCAGCCCCTGGGCCAGCTCTTCGCGCAGGCCGCCTCCACTTACGGGACGGGCCTGAGCGTGGACGCGTTCCTCTGCCCCAGCCTCACGGCCTCCGACCACTATTCCTTCTGGCAGAGGGGCTACCCGGCGGTCTGCGGCATCACGGACAACGAGGGCTACTGCAGTCACGGCGGGCACTATCCCTACTACCACACGAGCAACGACACCATCGTGAACTGCGGCAATCCCAGCTTCTTTTACTCCGTCGTTCGCGCCTCCGTGGCCGCCATGGGCGAGCTGGCCCAGCCCTTCAAGGTGGCCTTCGGCGCACCCGCCTACGCCTGTTCGGCTTCAGCCCAGGTGGTCCTGGGCGACCGGGACCTCAACACCGACCCCCTGGCCGTCGAGACCGCCACGGTGTCCGTCTCCAGCACCCGGGAGAGCGTGGCGGAGACGGTGCTCCTCACGGAGGAGTCGGCCGACTCCCCCGTCTTCCGCGGCTCCATCGCCCTCGCCACGACTCCGCCCGCACACGGGGACGGGACTCTGAGCGTGAACGAGGGCGACACCCTCACCGCTTCCTACGTGGACGCCCTGGACTGCAGCGGCGCCTCGGGCACGACCTACACGGGGACCGCCCTCGTGGACTGCACCGCCCCCGCCATTTCCGCCGTGGCCTCCTCCTCCATCACCGAATCCACGGCCCTGATCACGTGGACCACCGACGAGGCCTCCACCAGCCGGGTGCGCTACGGCCCCGCGGCCCCGCCCTCCTCGACCGCCGAGGACGGCGCTTTCGTCACCGCCCACTCGGTGGCCCTCACCGGCCTCACCCCCTGCACGACCTACCGCTTTGCCGTCTCCTCCTCCGACGCCGCGGGGAACGAGGCGCAGGACGACAACGGCGGACTCTACTTCACTTTCAAGACCACCGGGCGCGCCTACGCCTTCGGCCCCGAGACGGTGGAGGGGACCCCGTCCCTCGTCCCGGGCGGCCAGTGGCACGCCTCCACCTGCCGCGCCTTCGCCGGAACGCGCGCCTGGAAATGCGGCGCCGCTTCCTGCTCGGGCACCTACGCCAATTCCCAGGACGCCTTCCTGACCAGCCCCGCGGTGGACCTCGGAGGCCCCGGCCACGGCTACCGCCTCCGCTTCCGCGAGTGGTACGACACCGAGAGCGGCTACGATTACTGCTACGTCCAGGTCAGCGTCAACGGCGGCTCCACCTGGACCACCATCCGCTCGGGCGTCTCGGGAAGCTCCGGCGGCTGGGTCCTGAGGGACCTGGACCTCTCGGCCTACTCGGGATCGGCCTTCCAGGTGCGCTTCTGGTTCCACACGGATTCGAACACCGTGGCCGAAGGGTGGTACCTCGACGAGGTGGAGGTGAGCCGCGCCGAGGCCTGCGCCCCGGACCCGCTCGCCTGCACGGCCGTCGGGAGCCCCCTCGACGGCGACGCGCCCCTGACCGTCTCCTTCTCCGGCCAGGCACTCGGCGGCACGCCTCCCTACGTCTTCACCTGGATCTACGGCGACGGCACCCCGAACGGCTCGGGCGCCTCCGTAACCCACACCTACAACGCCCCGGGCACCTTCACGGCCCGGCTCCAGACCACCGACTCGGGCGCCCCCGCGCAGACGGCCTACTCGGACTTCATCACCGTGGTGGCCCGCGCTCCCCTGGCCGCTTCCGCCTCGGCCTCCGTCCAGCGCGGCCTGGCGCCCCTGTCCGTGCAGTTCTCGTCCTCGGCCTCGGGCGGGACCCCGCCGTACACCTACGCCTGGACTTTCGGCGACGGCTCCGCCGGCTCCGGGTCCTCCCCAGCCCATACCTACGCCGCGGCCGGTGTCTACACGGCGCGGCTCACGGTCACCGACTCCAAGGTCCCACCGCGGACGGCCCAGGGGCCCGATCTCTCCATCACGGTGCGGCAGGCCCTCGCCTCCGGCGCCGCCGCCTACCCGAACCACGGCCAGCCGCCCCTGGAGGTGGCCTTCACCTCCTCCGCCTCGGGCGGCATCCCCCCCTACACCTATGCGTGGACCTTCGGGGATGGAGGAACCTCCACCGAATCCTCGCCGCACCATACCTACGCCTCGCCGGGCACCTACGAGGCGCGACTGACCGTCACCGACGCCGATGCGCCCGCCCAGACCGCCGAGGCCTCCCCGGTGTCGGTTCTCGTGACCGAGGTGCTCTCCGCCTCGGCCTCGGCCCAGCCCCAGACGGGTCACGCCCCCCTGGCCGTCACCTTCTCGGGAGACGCTTCGGGCGGCCTGCCCCCGCTCACCTTCTCCTGGAGCTTCGGCGACGGCAGCCCCGCCGTCGAAGGGCCCTCCGTCCTGCACACCTACACCCAGGCCGGGTCCTATTCGGCCTCCCTCACGGTGACCGATTCCAGCGAGCCCCCCGTGGCCGTTATCGCCGTGCCCGTGACCGTCACGGTCTACCCGGCCCTGACCGCCTCCTCCCTGGCCCAGCCCCTTTCCGGCGTGGCGCCCCTCACGGTGGCCCTCTCCGCCTCGGCTTCGGGCGGACTGCCTCCCTACACCTTCACGTGGGACCCGGGCGACGGCGGCGGCCCCCTGGAGGGCGCGTCCCTGTCCCACGCGTACACCGAGCCGGGGACCTACACGGTGCGGTGCACGGCCCGCGACGCGGCCGACCCCGCCGGCTCCGTCGCGGCGCCCGACCTCACCGTCACCGTCCATGCGCCCCTCACGGCCTCCGCGCAGGCCGATCCCCCCGCCGGCCTGGCCCCCTTCGACACGACCCTCTCCGCCGCCGCCTCGGGAGGGCTTCCGCCCTACAACTTCGCCTGGAGCTTCGGAGATGGCGCCACCGCCTCCGGCTCGCCCGTCCTCCACACCTACGCCGCCGCCGGGACCTACGATGCCGTCGTGACGGTGAGCGACGCCTCGGGCCAGAGCGCCCAGGCCCACGCCGCCGTGGCCGCCGTCTCCCCCCTCTCGCTTTCGGTTCAGTCCTCCCCCGAGCGCGGAAACGCCCCCCTGACGGCCACCCTGACGGCCTCCCCATCGGGCGGCCTGGCGCCGTTCACCTTCGCCTGGACCTTCAGCGACGGCTCCTCCGCGGCGGGTTCCCCCGTCCTGCACACCTTCGCGAGCCCCGGGACGTACACCGCCACCGCAACGGCCACCGACGCCCTCGGCCAGACGGCCTCCGCCTCCGTCGCCGTCACCGCCGTGAATCCGCCCGTCCTCGCCTCCGCCCTCAAGAAGACGGGCCCCTTCCGCCTCAAGGTCCGCGGGAGCAACTTCCACTCCGGCGCCCAGGTCCTCGTCAACGGGACCCCCGTGCCCGAGACGCGGCGCCGCTCCGACACCGAACTCGTCGCCCGGGGGGGCGCCGCCCTCAAGGCCCTCCTGCCCAAGGGCCAGGCCGTCTCCCTCACCGTCCTCAACCCCGACGACGGCGGCACCTCCGCCCCCCTGCCCTTCACGAGGTGACGCGAACCCCGAAGGGGCGGCTCTCCGCGGCCGCCCCTTCGGAAGGATTCGCGCCGGACGGCGCCTTCGGCGGGGTGAGGGCTCCCTCGGAATTCCGCTACAGCTCGCGCAAGGCGGCGGCGACGGGGATGCGGGCGGCGCGGAGAGCGGGCGGAAGGCCCCCGAGGAAGCCCATGAGGAGGGCGAATCCGAGGCCCTGGAGGAGGAGAGCGGGGGTGACCCGGAAGGCGAAGGCCAGCTGGCTGAAGGTCTGCCAGTTGATGGTGGATGTGGTGACGCCGTTGAGGGGAATGACCAGGAGGTCGCCGAGGAGGCCGCCGAGGAGGGCGATTGCGAGGGCCTCGAAGAGCCAGGAGAGGACGACGGCCCGGGGCGAGAAACCGATGGCCCGCAGGGTGGCCATTTCGCGGACCCGGGCGGCGAGGGCCGAGTAGAGGGTGTTGAGGGCCGCGAAAAGGGCGCCCACGCCCATGACCACGGCGACGAGGTAGCCCAGGACGCGGATCATGGTGGAGACTACCCGGGACTGCTTGGCGTAGTAGAGGTCCTCCCGGTCCACCTGGACGGTGAGGCGCGGATCGGCCTTGAGGGCCTTTTCGAAGGCGGGCAGGTGCGCCGGGTCGCTCAGGCGCACGGTCACGGATTGGAAGATGTGTTCGGGCCGTTTGAAGGTCTGGTTGAGGATGCGGGCGTCGGCCCAGACCTCCGAGTCGAAGGCGGAGTTCCCCGCGTCGAGGATGCCCACGACCTTCCAGGTGCGTCCGCCGAAGGCCGGCGTGTCCCCCAGGGAGAAGCCCTCGTACATCTGTTCGGCGTTCTTGCCCACCACCAGTTCGGACAGGCCCGGGGTCAAAAAGCGCCCCCGTGCCATGCGGAGGTTGTCCCGCACGGCGAGCGCGTCCTCGGAGACGCCGCGCACCTGGGCGAGGGCTTCGGACCGGGAGGCCCGGTGGCGGAAGGCCCCAATGGCCACCACCTCCATGCTCACCAGGGGACGCCCCCGGCGGTCCCGGGCCACCTGCGGGGCGTCGGCCACCACGCGGGCCTGGTCGAGCAGGACGACGCTCTCCATTTCCGAGCTGGATCCCGCCCTCCGGATGAGGGCGTTGCGGGGCGAGCCCGACTCCACGAGGGTCGCCTCGAAACCGTGGGCCAGGGAGAGGACCGCCACGAAGACCGCAACGGCCCCGCCGATGCCCAGCACCGCCACCGAGGTGGAGGCCCACCGGACCCGGATGGAGCGCAGGTTGTAGATCAGCGGCACCGCCATGGCCGACTCCCCGCTTTCAAGTCCGCAATCCCATATCCAAAATCCGCAATTCGAAATTCCAAATCCGAAATTCCAATTCGGCTCCCTCTTTGCCCTAGACTCTCCTGAGCGCGTCCACGATCTTCAGTCGCATGGCGGCGAGGGCGGGAAGGAGCCCCGCCAGCAGGCCCACGAGGAGGGCGAAGCTCAGGCCCAGGGCCATCTTCTGCGGAGAGAAGTAAAAGGCCACCAGCAGGCCCTGGGTGGGGTCTCCACCGAGGGTGAAGGCCTTGGCGCCCAGGACCCCCGCGCCCCCTCCCAGGAGAGCGTACAGGCACGATTCGCTCAGGATCAGGGCCAGCACGGCGCCGTCCGAGTAGCCCAGGGTCTTGAGGACGCCGATCTCCCCCATGCGCTCCCTCACGGCGATGGCCATGACGTTGCCCGTGACGAGCAGGAGCGTGAAGAAGACCACCGAGCCGATGGAGAGGATGAGGGCCTGGATGTTTCCCATCTGGCGCACGAAGCCCGCGGCGAAGGCCTTCTCGGTCTCGGCCGCCGTCTCGTAGGAGGAGTTGGCGAAGCGGTCGTTGATGGCCGCCGCCGCGGCGGCGGCGCGGTCGGGGTCGCCCACCTGAACGACGTACCAGCCCACCGTGCCCTTGCCGAAGGGGCGGCGCTCCTCCAGGTAGTCGTACCGGAACCAGAACTGCTGGGTGTCGTCCTCCGGGCGGCTCCCCTCGTAGATGGCCCGCAGGTTGAACTCCCACACACCCGTCCAGATGGTCCCCTTGAGGGGGATGCGGTCGCCAAGCTTCCAGCCGAAGCGCTCGGCGAGCTTGCGCCCCACGGCGCAGGCCTGGCGATCCCTCAGAAAGTCGGTCCATTGGGAGGGCTCCACGCGGAACTCGGGGTAGACCTCGAGGTAGTGGTCCGCGTCGATGGCGAAGTTGGGGAAGAAATTGCGCTCGTCCTGGTAGATGCCCCCGAACCACGTGGCGTAGGTCACCTTGCGGACGCCCGGAACGAGCAGGATCCGGTCCCGGTAGGCGTAGGGCAGGGGCATGATGAGGGAGACCTTGTTGCGGACGATGAGGCGGTCCGCGCCGGCCACTTCGAGTCCCTGGTTGAAGGCCGTCTGCACCGCCGCCAGCACTCCGAAGAGGAAGAGGGCCACGGCGTAGGAGCCCACCGTCAAGGCAAGCCGTGCCTTCTTCCGCGTCACATTCGCCAGCAGGAGAGGGAGGAAGCGGGTCATGGGGAGATGGCCAAGGGAAAAGGGGGAAGGCGGAAGGGGGAAGGCGGAAGGAAAAGAAGGGGCAATGGGGACTTGGGATTGCGGATTTCGGATTTGGAAAGAAGGGAAAAGGGAGACGGGAGACCGGAAATGCTAAGTCGAGATCCGTGGGGCGGGCGCCCTCGCCCGCCTGCCCTCGCGCTCTCTTTCACCCAAGCCAGCCGCGCTCGCCGCATGGCGTCCGTATCCTCCCCTACTTCCCTACTCCCCTACTCACTTACTCACCTACTCACCTACTCACTTACTCACCTACTCACTCCCCCACTCCCCCTGTCTTCGCCTCTACGAGAACCCCCTTCTCGAGGTGGAGGAGGGTTCCGGCGCGCTCGGCGGCCCTCGGGTCGTGGGTTACCATGAGGATGGTTTTTCCGAATTCCGCGGAGAGCCGCTCCAGAAGGTCCATGACCTCGCGGGCGCTCGTCCGGTCGAGGTCCCCCGTGGGTTCGTCGCAGAGGAGGAAGGTGGGGTCCGCCACCAGGGCGCGGGCGATGGCCACCCTCTGCTCCTGGCCGCCCGAGAGCTGGCGGGGGTAGTGCTTGAGGCGGTCGCTCAAGCCCACCAGGGCGAGGGCCGCTTCCACGTGGTCCCTCCTCTCGGCCTTGGTCAGCCGGGTGAGGAGGAGAGGCAGTTCCACGTTCTGGAAGGCCGTGAGGACGGGCATGAGGTTGTACATCTGGAAGACGAAGCCCACGTGGCGCGCCCGCCAGGCGGAGAGCTTGGACCCGGACATGTGGGTGATCTCGTCCCCGTCCACGGTGATGGAGCCGCGGGTGGGCAGGTCGAGACCCCCGAGGAGGTTGAGCAGGGTCGTCTTGCCCGAGCCCGAGGGCCCCATGAAGGCCACGAACTCTCCCCGCTCCACGTCCAGGTGGAGGCCGCTCAGGATGTGGAGCGTCTCCCCTCCCCGCATGTACTCCTTGTCCAGGTCGCGGACGCGGATGAGGGCGCTCCCGTCGGATCGTCCGTCCACTCGCACCATGCATCCTCCGAAAGAGCCCGCGGCCTCCGCCGCCCCTCCCCGCCGCCGGCGGGAGGAATCGCGACCCGCGCCGCTGCGGGCGGGGCCCCATGATCTTTCGTCTTCCCTACCTTTTCTCGATGGCCCGCATGCCGTCCTTGAGTCCCGCCAGGTCCTTGATCACCAGGCGGTCCCCGGGCGCGCACCCCGAGAGCACGTCCACGTCCATGCCCCGGCGTTCGCCGAGGGTCACATCCCTCCGCGACAGGCGCCCCTCCTTCAGGACGAAGACGTACCGGCGGCCGTCTTCCTCCCAGACCGCCTCGGAGGGCACCGTCGCCGCGGCCCGGGGCGCCCCTACCGGCGGGGCGTCGGCCAGGAAGGTCACCTTCACGCCCATGTCGGGAAGGATGCGCGGATCGAGGGCGCCGAAGGAGATGCGGACCTTGACGGTGGCCTTCTGGCGGTCGGCGGTGGGGATCACCGTGCGCACGAAGGCGGGGATCTTCCAATCCGGGTAGGCGTCGAGCACGGCCTCCACGCGCTGGCCCGGCCGCACCTTGGCGATGAAGGACTCGTTGACGTCCACCTCGATTTCGAGGGAGGCCATGTCCACGATGGTGGCGATCCCCGTCCGGGTGAATCCCCCGCCCGCCGAAACCGGGGAAACCATCTCCCCCACCTGCGCGTCCTTGGACACGGCGATCCCGCCGAAGGGCGCTCTCACGGTGCAGTTGTCCAGATCCTGGCGGGCGACACTCTCGCGGGCCCGGGCGGCCTTCAAGGCCTCCTGCGCCGAATCGAGCCGGGCCCGGGCGCTGTCGTAGGCCGTTCGGGCGCGGTCCCTCTCGTTGTCGCTGGCGAAGCCCGCGCGGTGCAGGGAGGAGACCCGCTGGAACTCGAGGTCCGCCATGGACAGGGCGGCCCGGGCGTCGGGGACCTGGGCGTCGGCGACCTTGGCGTCGGCCTCGGCGGATACGAGGCGGGCCCGGGCGTCCGAGTCGTCGAGCCGGGCGAGAACCTGCCCCGCCTCCACCTCCATCCCCTCGTCCACGAGCATCTCCACCACCCGGCCCGTGATCTTCGCCGCCACCGTGGCCCGGCGGCGGGGGGTCACGTAGCCGCTCGCGTTCAGGACCGCCGAACCCTCTCCGCCCGCCGGTTGGGCGGCCTCCGCCAGGACCACCTCCGTCGGCTTCGCGGCCGATCGGAGGAGAAAGAAGGTCACGAGGAGGCCGGCGGCGATTCCCAGGCCGAGCCACAGCTTCCGTTTCGGGCCCTTCTGGAAGGATCGCGCCCCTTCGGGGATTTGCAGGGAGGAGAGGTCCTTCCGGGTCGTTTCATTCGCGTCCATGGTTCATCCCTCGAATCAACTCGTCGCGGTGATGGATCGAAGTCCCATGGTAAACGGTGAATCCCTGGCCGTAAACGGGAGCGGTGAACCCTGTCGGAGCCGCGCCTCCGGAGTGGGCCAACGCGCGGCCTGGGGCCGCCTCCCCGGCCAATCGCGCAGGGCCTCACGATGGGCGCGTCACGGCCCGCTCAGGCCCTGCCACTCATTCAGGGGTCGGTAATCGGGACGACCGGAGCGCTGGGCGCGGATGCCCGCCAGGGCGGCCCGGGCCGCCTCCACGCTCGTCAGGCAGGGTACCTGGAGGGCGATGGCCTCCACCCGGATGGCCGCCTCGTCGAACTGGCTCTTGCGGCCCAGGGGCGTGTTGATGACCATCCGGAGGTCGCCCCGGCGCAGGAGGTCCACGGCGTCCGGCTTGCCCTCGCCCACCTTGTTCACGCTCTCGCAGGGAATCCCGCTGGCCTCGAGGAGGGCCCGGGTCCCCGAGGTGGCGAACAGGCGGAACCCCGCCTTCACATAGCCGGCGGCCACGGGGACGAAGGGGGCCTTGTCCGAGTCGCGCACGCTCACGAAGACCCCGCCCTCCGACGGGAAGGCCGTTCCGGCGGCGGTGAGGGCCTTGGCGAAGGCCACGCCGAAATCGGGACCGATGCCCATGACCTCGCCCGTGGATTTCATTTCGGGCCCCAGGATGGGGTCCTCTCCGCGCAGGCGCGCGAAGGGGAAGACCGACGCCTTCACGTAGACCGAGGAGGGGGCCGGGAGCCGGGGGGCCACTTCGGAGAGGCGCCGGCCCGCCACGAGCCGGGCGGCGAGCCTCGGGAAGGGCACACCCCGGGCCTTGGCCAGGAAGGGGACGGTGCGCGAGACGCGCGGATTCACTTCCAGAACGTACAGCGTATCCCCGCGGAGGGCGAACTGGACATTGAGGAGCCCGACGACGCCCAGTTCGAGCGCCATGGCGCGCGTGGCTTCCTCGATCTGCTCCACGATTTTCGCGGGGAGGGTCTGGGGCGGAAAGACCTGGGAGGAGTCGCCCGAATGGATCCCCGCCTTCTCCACGTGTTCGAGGATGCCGCACAGGAGGGCCTCGCGGCCGTCGCACAGGGCGTCGGCGTCCACCTCCACGGCTTCCTCCAGGAAGCGGTCCAGAAGGAGGGGGTTGTCCTCGCTCACGGCCATGGCCGCGGCCAGGTAGGCGTCGAGGTGCTCCTCGCCCGTGACCACGGCCATCCCCTGGCCCCCCAGGACGTAGGAGGGGCGGACGATGAGGGGGAACCCCAGGGCGTCGGCCTCCCGACGGGCCGCCTCCACCGAGCGCGCGATGGCCCCCTCGGGGAAACTCAGACCCATTTTCCGGCACAGGTCCTGAAAGGCCTCCCGGTCCTCGGCCCGGTGAATGGCCGCGGGGGACGTGCCCCGGAGGGGGTACCCGAGGCGCTCCAGGTCCCGGGCCAGCTTGAGGGGCGTCTGCCCCCCGAAGGTGACCACGACGCCCGAGGGCCTCTCCACGTCGAGGACCGCGGTGACGTCCTCCAGGGTCACGGGCTCGAAGTAGAGCCTCGTGGCCGTGTCGAAGTCCGTGGAGACGGTCTCGGGGTTGCAGTTCACCATCACCGTATCGAAGCCCTCGTCTGCGAACCCCATGACGGCCTGGCAGCAGCAGTAGTCGAACTCGATGCCCTGGCCGATGCGGTTGGGGCCGCTTCCGAGGACGACCATCGTCTTTCCGCGCGGCGGGTCCGCCTCCGTGTGGTCCTCGTAGGCGCTGTAGAAATACGGGGTGCGCGCGTCGAACTCGGCGGCGCAGGTGTCGACCCCGAGGAAGGAGGGCGCGAGCCCCGCATCCTTCCGGCGGGCCCGGACGGCGTCCTCGCCGCACCGCCAGAGGCCCGCCAGCGTGCGGTCCGAGAGCCCCTTGCGCTTGAACTGCCGAAGCACCGAAGGCGGGCAGGAATCGAGGGTGAAGAACCGTGCGCGATTCTCCGCGGCCACGAGGGACTCGATCTCCTGGAGGAACCACGGGTCGATGCCCGTCAGCTCGTGGACCTCGCTCACCGATAGCCCGTGGTTGAAGGCCAGCGCCACGTAGAAGAGCCGCTCCCAGTTCGGCTCCTGGAGCTTCTGGAGGAGGGTGGCGCGGTCGGGCACCCGGTCCACTCCGTCGAGAAGGCCGTACCGGCCCACCTCCAGGGAGCGGACCGCCTTGCTCAGGGATTCGGTGAAGGTCCGGCCGATGGCCATGACTTCCCCGATGGACTTCATGGCCGTCGTGAGGGTGGGGTCGGCGCCCTTGAACTTGTCGAAGGCCCAGCGCGGAACCTTCGTCACCACGTAGTCGATGGTGGGCTCGAAGGAGGCCGGGGTGGTCCCGGTGATGGCGTTGGGGATCTCATCGAGGGTCTTGCCGAGGGCGAGGAGGGTGGCCACGCGGGCGATGGGATACCCCGTGGCCTTGCTCGCCAGGGCCGAGGAGCGGGAGACCCTCGGGTTCATCTCCACCACCACGATGCGGCCCGTCCCCGGGTGGAGGGCGAACTGCACGTTGGACCCGCCCGTTTCGACCCCTACGGTCCGGAGCACCTTGAGGCCCCAGTCCCGCATGATCTGGTATTCCTTGTCGGTGAGGGTCTGGGCGGGGGCCACGGTGATGGAGTCCCCGGTGTGGACCCCCATGGGGTCGAGGTTCTCGATGGAGCAGACGACGATGGCGTTGTCCGCCCCGTCGCGGATGACCTCGAGTTCGAACTCCTTCCACCCGATGAGGCTCTCCTCCACGAGGACGGCGTGGACGGGGCTCAGGGCGAGGCCGTCCTTGAGGAGCCTCTCCAGCGCCTCCCGGTCCCTCGCGATGCCGCCCCCCACGCCCCCTAGGGTGAAGGAGGGACGCAGGATGGCCGGATAGCCCACCTCGCCGATGCGCCCCAGGCCCTCCTCGACGGACCGCGCCACGAAGGAGCGGGAGGTGGGGAGGCCCGCCCGCGTCATGGCGGCCTTGAAAAGCTCCCGATCCTCCGCCGTCTCGATGGCCTCCGTGGAGGCGCCGATGAGGCGGGCGCCGTGGCGCTCGAAGATGCCCGCGCGCGCGCAGGCCACCGCGAGGTTGAGCCCCGTCTGGCCGCCCACCGTCGGGAGGACGGCCTCCACCTTCTCCCGCGCCAGGAGCGACTCCACGGCCTCGGGGACCATGGGCTCGATGTACACCGCGTCGGCGAGGCCCGGGTCCGTCATCAGGGTCGCGGGGTTGGAGTTCAGGAGGACGACCCGGATCCCCTCCTCCTTGAGGGCCTTGATGGCCTGCACCCCCGAGTAGTCGAACTCGCAGGCCTGGCCGATGACGATGGGCCCCGACCCGATCACCAGGACGCTCTTGGGCGCCGCGCCGCTCATGGGAGAGCCCCGCTCATCTCTCCTCCATGCGCCGGATGAACTCGTCGAAGAGGTAGAGGGAGTCGTGGGGCCCCGGGCTGGCCTCGGGGTGGTACTGGACGGAAAAGACGTTGAGCTCCCGGTGGCGCATCCCCTCCACCGTGCCGTCGTTCAGGCTCCGGTGGGTCACCTCGAAGACCTCCGGTAGGCTCCCTTCGTCCACGGCGAACCCGTGGTTCTGGCTCGTGACCTCCACCCTCTGCTTCGGGAGGCACATGACCGGGTGGTTGGCGCCCCGGTGGCCGAAGGGGAGCTTGTAGGTCTGGCCGCCGAAGGCCAGGGCCAGGAGCTGGTGGCCGAAGCAGATGCCGAAGGTGGGGTAGTGCTCGGCGGCGTAGCGGACGAGGGGAAGGGCCCCACGAGCCATTTCCGGGTTGCCGGGGCCGTTTCCCAGAAAGACCCCATCGGGGCCCAGGGCCACCAGATCCCTCACCGCGCTGTAAGCGGGGATCACGGTCACCTCGCAGCCCCTCAGGAGAAGGTTGCGCAGGATGTTCTCCTTCAGGCCGAAGTCCACGGCCACCACGTGCAGGCGCCCCGAGGCCACCCGGCCCGGCGCGAGGGTCTCCTTGAAGTGCGGCGGTTCCTGGCCGGGCTCGTGGCGGAAGGCGTAGGCCTTGCGGCAGGAGACTTCCGAGGTCAGGTCCTGGTTGTCGATGCCCGGGAAGCGATCCAGCTTTTCCCGCGCCAGGTGAGCGTCGAGGGGCTCATTGGTCAGGAGGGCCTTCAGGGCTCCCCGGCTTCGGAGGTGGCGGGTGAGGGCCCGCGTGTCCACCTCCTTGAGCCCCACCACGCCGTGCTCCTTCAGGTAGCTGTCCAGGGTCCCCCGGGCCCGCCAGTTGGAGGGCAGGACCGAGACCTCCCGGACGAGGAAGCCCCTGAGGTGCGGCTGGCGGGATTCCACGTCCTCCGGATTGACGCCGTAGTTCCCCATGTGGGGATAGGTCATGACCACGAGCTGGCCGGCGTAGGAAGGATCGGTAAGGATCTCCTGGTACCCCACCATGGCCGTCTGGAAGACCGCTTCCCCGAGGACCGTTCCGTGAAATCCGAATCCCCTGCCCCGGAACAGGCTTCCGTCCTCCAGGAGCAGGTACCCCTCCATGCCGTCCTCCCGCGCGGTCCTACGGAGGATAGCACAAGGAACGCGCGGGAAACAGGCCGCGGGGCCTCGGCGCAGGACGCTGGAATGCCGTGGCACGATCGGAAGGGATGCTACGAGCGGGTTCGCGGGGACACGGCGGAGAAGGCCCCACGATTCAAAGCATCGAGGTGAACGCACGGCAGAGGCATGGCGGATGGGGCGGCGGCAGCCATCGCGGAGCCCCTCATGGCTTTCAGCAACAAGGCGCCCCCTCGCGTGACCCGGCCCCTCTTTCTAGTGGGAGGCGTCGCCTCACGCGGATCTTCTGCCGCCCTTGTCGCTCTTTTCTGGTTGCCTGTTTCGCTGTTTCCCCGTCTCCGCTTGAACCTGGCCATCGCCCCACGCCGATCTCTCGTAGGGGCGGCCCTCAGTGGCCACTCCTCGAAGGAACTGCAATGCAGGAAAAAGACCGTCTGGAGAAGATCTGGCGTTACAAGACCTGCCCTGTGTCCGTCTTGACCCTGTTTCCCTCCTTACGTTCTTGCGCGCGTACGAATTGGTATGATTTCAATGTTCTTCCAAACGCCGCCAAGAACGTACGGCTCTCTTGATAACCAGGTGTTTTCCAATTCCTCGCGGGAGGAGAACTCAGACACGACGACTGAGCCGATCATCTGGCCGTTGTCGTTGAGAATGGCGCATCCGTATTTGAAAATGCCCATTTGATTGAATTGGTCAAAGAGGGCAAGGTGTCTCTCTCGAGCTGCAAGGCGCCGATTCAAGGCTTCGTCATCGTTCCCGTCATGAGCGATCAACATGAATTCCATCTAATCACCTGTTGGAATTGGCCTAACGCTTCGATGAACGGGGCCAGGCGGGGTCAGGTCTCGGGGCCAAGCGGGGTCACCCATTAGTCGGCCCCTGTCAACGGGCACTCTTTTCCTTGGCGGCCTCTTCTCTTGGCCGCGTCCTTGGACCCTTCTCATAGGGCCAGGCCGTTGGGGCTCCGGTGGCTGCGCGCCCTCG
>JBFMHB010000052.1:9828-20985 GCA_040752915.1 Acidobacteriota bacterium | reverse complement strand
GTCCCGCTCGTGGCCCGTGTACTGGTGCGTGTTGCCGGCGGAGTTCGTGGCGGGGCGGATCTCCACCCCGTACGGCTCGTAGTCCTTCCGGTCCACCACCTGGCACGACGCGTCCGTCACGATCCGCCTTCGGAGCAAGTTCCTGGAGGGGGATTCTTCTTGCCCGAGGCTTCCCGTGGCAGGCGCCGCCTGAGGCCCGTCCGTCTCCATGAGGCTCCCCTCTCCGGAGACTCTATCCTCCGCCCACGCGGCAGGCAAGGGCCCTTCGGGGTTTCCTTCCACATTCTCCATGACCATTCCGAAATGGCCCAACCAATCGGCGGCTGTCCCTAGTTTTCGAAGGAGGCGGCGAGGCGGAGGCGGAAGCCTTCGAGGAGGGCGGCGCGCAGGGCTTGGCGGGTGAGGCCGGGGAGGAAGTCCTTGAGGCCGGCGAAGGCGGCGCGGTAGGGGGCGGGGTCGGCGCCGGGGCGGCCGGTGGCGCCGAGGAGGAGGGCGTAGTCCACGCTCAGGGGCACGGCGCCGTGCTGGAGGAAGGCGCGTCGGCCGCGGCGCTGGGCGCTTCCGACGACCTTGCGGCCCTCCACGAGGACCTCGTCGGCGGTGGGTACCTGGAAGCACGGCGCGGTGGAGGTGGGCGCGGCGCGGGCTTGGCGGCGGCTGAGGAGGGCGGGGAGGCCGAGACTCCGGAGGCCCTCCACGAGGGCCGCGGCAATGGCGGAATAGGTGCCGCCCAGGTCGAGGCCGCGGAAGGGCCCTTGGTCGAGGGGGGCGGCGACGGCGTAGGTGACCTCGTCGTCGTGGAGGACGGCGAGGCCCCCCGTGGGCCGCCGCACGATGTGGATGGCGTTTCGTTGACAGAACTGCGCGTCGGCGGCGAGGGCAGGGTCCTGGTGGTAGCCGAGGGAGAGGCACGGCGGCGACCAGCCGTAGAGCCGGAGGACGGGGCGGGTCTCTCGGCCCTCCTCGGCGTCGCGGAAGAGGGCCTCGTCGAGGGCCATGTTCGTGGCCCCGTCGCGGGGGAATTCGTCGAGCAGGAGCTTCCAGGGGGTCATGGGGCGGCGACCTGCTCCTCGAGAAGACGCTTGAGGCCCCGCTCCTCGGCGGAGGAGAGGCGGTCCCCTCCCCGGTTCTCGAAAACGTAGACGGGCAGTCCGAGGTTGACCCGGAAGTAGCCCTCGTCCTTCAGGCTCTCGCAAAGGTACTCGACGGCGAGGACGACGGCCTGGAGGCGGCGGGTGGCCGCCTCGCGCTGGACCCTCTCCAGGCGGCGCTTGAGGCCGTAGGGGAGGGAGCAGGTGTGGTAAAGGAAGGTGAGGTCCATGGAGGGGCTCATGGGGTTGTTCTCCAGGCCCCACTCGTCGTAGACGGCCACGGCCCGCATGGATTCGAGGGTCTCGTAGAAGGATTCCCGGTACGGGGGGAGGCCCACGATGCCCACGCGCGTCCAGCGCTCGCGGCCCTCGTCCCGGTAGTCCAGGATGCCCCGCTCGATGCGTCGTTTGAGGCCTTCGAGGTCGCCCCGGGGATCCATGGCCTGGGCCAGCATGGAGACGTAGGCCCGTGAGGAGAAGGCCGCCGTGCGCATCTGGAGCCCGTCGTACCGCCTCAGCACCGTGCGAACCTCGTGGAGGCGCTGGACCACCGCCTCCAGGACGGCGGGGTCCACGCCGAGGCGCCTCCTCAGGGCCTCGAGGGCCTGAGAGAGGCGCTGGTCGTTCCGGAAGAGCGGGAAGGCGAAGGGCACGGACTCGACCCCCTGCTCGGCGGCCATCTCGATGGCCTTGAGGACCTCCTTGGGAACGCCCGGCTGGGGGTAGTAGACGGCCTCGATGCGGAGGTCGAAGATCAGGCCGTAGAGGCACCGCGCGTAGGCGGAGTAATTCTCGGGGAACCCCGCGAGGCGGGCGGTCTCCAGCAGGGCGGACCGGTCCGGGGCGGTGAAGAAGGCGCTCCACAGGTTGACCGCCTCGTGGGCGGAGGCCACGAAGGGTTCCATGGGAACGGGGGGAACGACTCCGATTCGCAAACGCTTCCCCTTCACCGCCGCCCGCGCGGCGCGTCCTCTTCGCAGGGTCCGGGAGAGGCGGCGGATTCGCTCACGCCTTCCGGCCCGTCTCCCCCTCGGCCTCTTCTTCGTGGACCGCCACCTCGAACTGAAGCCTCCCGTGGGGGAGCAGTTCGAGGGCCACCGCGTCCGCGCGGCGGAAGGCCCGGACCACCGAGGCGCCATGCCATTCGGGGGTCAGGGCGAGCTGGGCCAGGGGCTCGGAGATCCGCCGCCTCAGGACCCGGCCCAGGTTGCGGGCCCCGTACTCGAAGGAATAGCCCTCCTGGGCGAGGAGGGCCCTCGCCTCCGGCTCCAGGACCAGTTCCTTGCCCTGGTGGCCCAGCCGATCCTTGAGGTCGCGCAGTTGCAGATCCACGATGCGCCCGAGGGAATCGGCGGTGAGGCTGCGGAAGAGGACCACCTCGTCCACGCGGTTGAGGAATTCGGGCGAGAACTGGGCCCGGACCTCCTTGAGGACCTCCTCCTCGGGCACGTGGCTGCGCGCCTCGGCGTATCCCACGCGGGCCTTGGAGAAGAGGTGCGTTCCCACGTTGGAGGTCATGATGATGGTGGCGTGGTGGAAGCGGACGGTGCGGCCTTTCCCGTCGGTGAGGCGGCCGGCGTCGAAGATCTGGAGGAAAAGGTTGAGGACCTGCGGATCGGCCTTTTCCACCTCGTCGAAGAGAATGACGCAGTAGGGGTTCTTCCTCACCTGGTCGGTGAGCTGGTTCTGGTCGTAGTAGCCCACGTAGCCCGGCGCCGTCCCGATGAGGCGGGAGGTGCTGATGCGCTCCATGTACTCGCTCATGTCGATGCGGATCAGTTTCTCCTCGTCGCCGAAGAGGAGCTTGGCGATGGAGCGCGCCAGCTCGGTCTTGCCCACGCCCGTGGGCCCCACGAAGAGGAAGACCCCGTCGGGGCGGTGGTCGTTGAGGTCGAGGCCGAGCTTGGCCGTTCGGATGAGACGGCTGACCTTCCGGATGGCCTCCTCCTGGTCCACGACCTCCCCGGAGAGGATCTCCTCCATGCGGGCCAGGTGGTCGCGGTCCAGCAGGGAGAGGCGCTCGTAGGCCACGCCGGACATCTCCGAGAGGGTCTCGATGACGTCCCGACGGGAGACCTCCGAGGTGGGCCGCTCTCCCCGCGCGGCGCTGAGGGCCACCCGGGCGGCCACGCGGTCCATGAGGTCCAGGACGCTTTCGGGGAGGGCCCTGCGGGTGATGGAGAGGCGCACCATCTCCAGGCTGTTCTCCACGAGGCCCTCGGGGAACCGCGCGCCATGGAACTCCTCGTAGAGCGGCAGGCGCGTCTTCACGACCTCCTTCACCTGCTCCAGGCTCAGTTCCTCCACCCTGAGGAGGTGGAAGAGCTTGAGGAAGGAGGGGTCCTTCTCGAGGATGTTGGCGTAGGACTCCTCGTCCGTGATGCCGATGACCTGGATGTCCCCCGAGAGAAGGGCCGGTTTGATGAGGCTCGCCGAGTCGAGGGAGGCCCCGCGCGTGGCGCCCGTGGCCACGAGGTGGTGGAGGTTCTCCACGAGGAGGAGGTGCCCCCGCTCCCGCACCTTCCGCACCACTTCCAGGACGCGCTCCTCGAACTGCCCTCGGAAGCGCGCGCCCGAGATGAGCGCGCCGAGGTTGAGGGCGCTCACCGTTCGCCCGGCCAGGGCCGAGGGGACGTTCCGCTCGCAGAGGCGCAGGGCCAGCTCCTCCACGAGGGCCGTCTTGCCCACCCCCGCCTCGCCCACGAGGAGGGCGTTGTGCTTGTCCCGGCAGGAGAGGATCTCCAGGAGCTGACCCAGGGCCGCCTCCCTTCCCACGAGGGGGACGCGGGGGCGAGCCCGGACCTTCTGGGTCAGGTTCACGAGGATATCCTCGGAAAGCGCCTCCGCTTTCTCGCCTTCGGGGGCGGGCTTGGTCTCGAGCCGCTCCTGGGTCTGGCGCTTCTTCTCCTGGGCCCCCGCGTTGTGGGGGTTGAGGAGGAGGGCCTTGTCGTAGGCGCGCTGGGCCCGGCTCAGGTCGCCCTTGGCCGAGTAGACGTCGCCCAGGGCCACGTACCCCTCGTCGCTCACGGGATAGCGCTCCAGGAGCCGGTTCAGGGCCCCCGCGGCGTGGCCGTGGCGGAGGCCCGCGAGATAGTCGGAGGCCACCTCGTGGTAGAGCACCGGGGCGTCGGGCCGAACCGCCAGGGCCAGCTCCCACTCCGTGGCCGCCCTCAGGTAGTCCCCCCGCACCGAGAGGCCCCGGGCGGCGAGGGCGTGGTTGAGGGCCGAGACCATGATGAAGGCCTCTCGGTTTTCGTTCTCGATGAGCCGGTAGAGCCTCAGCGCCTTCTCGTAGGCGCCGGCGCGGAAGAAGAAGTCGCCCAGGTCCATCAGGAGGGCGGGGTGGAACAGCAGGGTGTAGCCCTCGCCGCCGAAGGCCCGGAAGAAGATGCCGTCGGAGGTGGCCATCCGGCAGACGTAGGAGCGCTCTTCCCCGAAGTAATAGAAGGGATGCAGGGGAACGGGCGGATGGTTTTCGGAAAGCAGGTAGAGGCCCGGCCGGATTTGATTGGAGAGGGCCCGGACCTTGCCCGCGGTGGAGGGCGGCCCGCCCAGGACCTCCACGGCGGGCCCCTCCACCACCTTCGGGGAGGGCCGGAGGACGGCCACGGTGCCCGTCCAGTTGTTGGCGAGGAAGGTCAGGGCGTCCTGGAGAACCCTCACCGCTTCAGGGCCCGATCGCTCGCCCGGCGGAAGACCCGCGAGGCGCCCCACCTCCTCCAAAATTTGCAGGTACTTCCGGAGGTAGAGGGGAAGGACGTCCTTCGTCACGTACTGAACCGGGAAGACCTGCCCGAAGAAGTCCCGGTTGGTGGAGAAGAGGAGACCCTGGAAACGGGCGTGGGCCGAAAGGGAGGGGTCCGAAAGGACCTCGGCGGCGGCCTCGTGGACGGGCCGGCTGAAGTTGTTCCGGCGGGACAGGAGCGCGAGGCCCGCGAGGGACACCGCGTGGAGGGCTTCGGTCACGGCGGAGACGGCGGCCTCCGCAGGATCCTCCGCCTCCCGCCCGGCGGGGGGCGGGAGGAGGGCGGGACCGAACACCTCCAGGAGGCGCTCCAGGAGCGCCTGCAGGGACTCCTTCACGCCTCCACCTCCACGCTCACGTCCGGCGAGCGGACCACGAAGACCTTGAGGTTGTTGTCCAGGGGATCGGCGGGGAAGAGGAAGAAGCCGCTCCGTCCCTCGGCCATGTGGAGGACCCGGCCGCGCATCACTTCCCCGTCGGGAAAGGAAACCCGGACGGGCCGCCCGGCTTTGGGAGACTCCTCCGAGTACTCGGCCTGGGACTTGTATCCCGGATTGCCCTCCAGGTCCCGGACAAAGAAGATGGCCTTCACGTCGCTGAGGGGGACGTTCTCCACCCGCCCGTCCACCGTGACCACCTGGAAGCGCGAGTAGGCCGCCGAAAAGTGCGTGTAGATCTTGCACTTCTTCATGGAGCCGTCGCGCATTCTCAGCACCAGGTTCTGGGGCATGATCCGCTCCCTAAAGCGCTCCCTAAAGGGCGTTCAGGACCTCTTCGAGGGTGCAGTATCCCGCCAGGGCCTTGAGGACCCCGTCCACCTTGAGGGAGATGAGCCCTTCCCGGACGGCCCGCTGGCGGACCTCTCCGACGGAGGCCTTGCCCACGAGCATCTTGTTCAACTCCTCGCTGGGGAGGTACAGCTCGTAGATGGCCACCACCCCCTGGTAGCCGGTGCCCTTGCAAGCGTCGCATCCCCTGGCCTTGAAAAACCTCGCGTTGGGGGGAAGCTTGAGACCGACCTCCTTCTGGATGGCCTCGTCCGAATCGTAGGACTCCCGGCAGGAGGGGCACAGCCGCTGAAGGAGCCTCTGGTTCAGGACGGCCGCCGTGGAGGCCGCCATGAGAAAGGGCTGGACGCCCATGTCCACGATGTTCTGGATGGCGTTCACCGTGTCGTTGGCGGTCATGCGCGCGAAGACGCGCCGGCGCGCGAAGGCGCCCGAAATGGTGGCCCGCGCCTCCTGCTCGTTGAGGATGTCCCCGATGTAGGCCACGTCCGGCTCCTGCTGGAACAGGGAGAGGATGGCCTCGGCGAAGGTGAACTCGCTCCGGTCCTCGGGCTTGCCCTGGATCATGCCCGGCAGTTCGTACTTGATGACCGGGTCGAAGCCCATGGCGAGCATGTTGGGCTTCAGGACCTCGAGGATGGAGCCGTAGATCGTGGTCCGCTTGCCCGATCCGGGGGGGCCCGTCACGAGGTAGAGCCCCGCCGTGCGGGAGAGAGCCTTCCGGTACGAGGTCAGCACCGCGGGGCTCATTCCCAACTGGTCGAGCCGCAGGGTGGCGCTCTGCTTGTACTGGACCTTCACGGTGATGCACTCCCCGTAGAGGGTGGGAAGGGCGTAGACATACAGCTCGATGCGCCGTTCCCCCGCCATCATCTTGAAAAAGCCGGACTGGGGGATGCGGCTCTTGGTGATGTCCATGCCGGACAGGACCTTGATCCGGTTCAGGACGTTGCCCTTCATCCGGTCGGGCACCTCCTTCACCGTGGTCATGGCCCCGTCCACCCGGACCCGGACGATGAGCCCCTCGGGCTGGGGCTCGAAATGGATGTCCGTGGCCCCGGACCCGACGGCCTCCGCCAGGGCGTTGTCCACTTCCTGGACGACGCCCTTGTCCTCCACCGCCGAGCGGACCTGCTTGGCGTCCACGTCCGGCGTCCTTCGAGCCGCCTCGAACTGAACCTTGTCCACCATTTCCCACCTCTGCGTCTCAATCTAACATCCTGAAACGCAAGCGGCAATAGGCCCGGGGGCGAAGTGGCCGCGGCGGAGGAAGCGGACTGCGGCGGCGGGCCGTCGCGGCGGGCGGAGGGCCCGGCCCCGCTTCTCCTCTCCCCGACCCTCTTCCCGGACTCGGGACCCCCTTGACGACCGCGTTAGAATAGACGAAGAGAACCGTGTCCGGCGGGTTCGACCCCTCGCTCGATCCCGCCTTCGCCAATCGCCCTGAGCTTCTTGCCGGGCGATGCGTGAAGAGAGCCCGGGGCCAGAAGCGTTTTGGACCCATACGGGGAGGCTGCCATGTCATCCGTTCCCGAGTCTCTTGTCCGCGACCAGCTCCAGACCCGCCGCCGGTGGCTCAGCCGGGCCGTCGAAACGGGCGCGGAGGACCCGGAGATCCACCGCCTCCTGTCCGCCGTGGACGCCGCCCTGGGCCGCCTGGACCGAGGCACCTTCGGCCTCTGCAAGTCCTGCGGCGATCCCATCGAACAGGACCGCCTGGCGGCGGACCCCCTCCTCGAGTTCTGCCTCGACCACCTCTCCCTCGAGGAGCAGCGGGCCCTGGAGGCGGACATGGACCTGGCCTCGCGGGTCCAGGCCGAACTCCTCCCCCGACGAAGTCTCTCCTCGGCCGGGTGGCGCGCCGGCCACGTCTACGAGCCGGCGGGACCCGTCAGCGGGGACTACTGCGACGTCCTGACCCTACCCGACGGGCGGTTCTTCTTCGCCGTGGGCGACGCCTCGGGGAAGGGCGTTTCCGCGTCCCTGCTCATGGCCCAGCTTCACGCGCTCCTCAGGGCCCTCCTTCCCCTCGGACTCCGGCCGGAAGAGACCGCGGCCCGGGCCAGCCACGTCCTCTGCGAGAGCACGCTCCCGTCCCACTACGCCACGCTGGCCTGCGGATGGGCTTCGCCGGAAGGGGATGTGGTCCTGGTCAACGCGGGCCACGTCCCCCCCCTCTGCGTGGGAAAGGAGGAGGTCCGGTGGATCGGCGCCTCGGGTCTCCCCCTGGGCCTATTCTGCGACCAGAGTTTCAGGGCCGTTGAGGTGACGCTCCGGCCTGGGGAGCTCCTGGTCCTCTGCACCGACGGGCTCACGGAGACCCGGAACCCATCGGGCGAGGAGTTCGGCCGGGCCCGACTCGAAGAGGCCGCGCGGGCGCTCGAGGG
Source organism: Acidobacteriota bacterium (assembly GCA_040752915.1). Lineage (NCBI taxonomy): Bacteria > Pseudomonadati > Acidobacteriota > Acidobacteriota bacterium. Next base: position 12,974 of record JBFMHB010000052.1, on the reverse strand, counting down.
TTCTCCGCCCGAAGAGGCGGCCGCCGGGCTCGCGGCGGCGGCGGCGGCCTTCCGGGCCGGGGGGCGCCGCGCCGACGACCTCACCGTCCTCGTGATCCAGCGCACGGCGTGAGGGGCAAGGGGAGACCTTCAATGGACGGCGCTCCTTCGCCGCTCGCTTCAATGGACTCCCCGCACCGGAGCGCCCCTTGCTCGCGAGGGGTCGGCTTTTCGGCCGATGCGAGCATCGGCCGCTACACAGGCCCCCGTCTCCGTCTCCGGGACTAGGGTGTGGGCTCCTGCCCCACGGCTTTCGCGTTCGCCTGTGTTTCTAAATCCCACATCCCACGTTCGACCTTTGATATGTTCCCGTTTTGCCTTCCGCCTTCCGCCTTCCGCCTTCCGCCTTTCCCTGTGCTATTCTTGCCCCACGACCCCGCCGCCAGGTGGGGCCTTTTTCGCGGCCTTTCCGGGCCGGGGGGGGGTTCACATGTCGCACGGAAACGCGCCGAAGGAGATTCAAGGGCTTCCCGACAACGCCCGGCGCCCCCTCAAGGAGGGGGAACGATACGTGCCCGTGGTGCCGGACGAGACGGGCGTCCCCGAAGTCACGGTACGCTCCGTCGTCATGGGCCTCCTCTTCTGCGCCGTCTTCTCCATGGCGGCGGCTTACCTGGCCCTCAAGGTCGGACAGGGCATCGAGGCGGCCATCCCCATCTCCATTCTGGCCATCGGCATCGGCGCCTTCTTCAGCCGCAAGAGCTCCCTGCTGGAGAACGTCATCGTCCAGTCCATCGGGGCCAACTCCTCCCACGTCGTGGCGGGGGCCGTCTTCACCATTCCCGCCCTGTACATGCTCGCCGCCACGCCGGGTTCGGGCGTGCCCCAGCCCTCCATCTGGCAGGTGATCCTCGTCTCCTTCCTGGGCGGGTGCCTGGGGATTCTTTTCCTGATCCCCCTCCGATACCACTTCATGGTGGAAATGCACGGGCAGTTCCCCTGGCCCGAGGGAACCGCCACCACGGAGATCCTCGTTTCGGGCCAGCGGGTGGGCGGGCAGGCCAAGATCCTCGCCCTCGCGGCCGGCGTCGGCGCGCTCTACGACGGGCTCGTGGCGACCCTCCACGCCATGGCCGAGACCGTCTCGCTGAAGGTGGTGGGCGTGGGGCGGGTCCTCAGCGACCACTTCATGACCTTCCGGATGCTCAACAACGCCGCCATCGTCGGCATCGGATACATCATCGGCATCAAGTACGCCGCCGTCATCGCCGCGGGGTCGTTCCTCTCCTATTTCGTGCTGGTGCCCATGGTCCACGCCATCGGCTCCCAGATGACGGCGGTCCTTCCCCCCGGGGACATCCTCATCTCCGCCATGAACCCCGACCAGGTCTTCAAGTACTACGTGCGGATCATCGGCGTGGGCGGGATCGCCGGGGCGGGGATTCTGGGGGTGCTGACCTCCATGCCCTCCATGGTCCGCTCCATCGGCGCGAACCTGAAGGGGATGCGGAGCCGAGACACGCGCGAGGCGGCGGCGGTGCCGAGGACGGACCGAACCCTCTCGGGAGGCGTCATGCTGGGCGGGCTCGCCGCCTTCGTGGTGGTGGCCTTCCTCTTCTTCTCCCTCGGGTTGGGGCTCGAAAACGGCTGGGTCCCCGCCCTCGTGGGAACCGCCCTGGTGACGGGGATCGCCTTCCTCTTCGCCCCCGTGGCGGCCCGCGCCATCGCCATCATCGGCACGAACCCCGTCTCGGGCATGACCATGCTGACCCTCATCATCACGGGGGTCGTCATGCTCAAACTCGGGCTAGGGGGCGGCCAGGGGATGTTCGTGACCATGATGGTGGGCGGGGTCGTCTGCACGGCCCTCGCCGCCTCCGGCGCCCTCTCGTCGGACCTGAAGGTGGGCCACTGGCTCGGCGCGACGCCGGCCCGCCAGCTCGCTCTCAAGTTCCTCGGGACGGCCGTCGCGGCCACCTTCTGCGGCGTGGCCATGTGGGTCATGTCCCAGACCGACCCCTCCCAAGGCTTCGGAACCAACGCGATCCCCGCTCCCCAGGCCTCGGCCATGAAGGAGATCCTCGTGGGCATCTTCGGCGCGGGCTCGGGCTCCCTGCGCTGGTACCTCTTCGCCCTCGGGGTGATCTTCTCCCTCATCCTCCGCATGGTGAACGTCCCCGCGCTGGCCTTCGCCCTGGGCATGTACCTCCCCATCGAGCTGAACACGCCCATCCTCCTGGGGGGGATTCTGAGCTGGATCGTCTCGCGCCCGCGCACGGGCGAGGGCGAGGCGGACGTCAAGCCGCGCCACGACCGGGGCATCCTCATTGCCTCGGGGCTCATGGCGGGAGGCGCCATCATGGGGGTCGTGGACGCCGTGATCAACGCGGTGATCAAGACCTCCACCGGGACTCTCGACGCCAAGGCCGCCGTGCACGTCCTGCACGCCGAAGCCTTCGAGGGGGCGCCCGGCGAGTGGCTCGCCATCCTGGGAGTGATCGCCCTTTGCTCCTTCCTGGTCGTGTACGCGAGGCGCGCGAAGGCCTGAGGGCGGAGCCGGAAAGGGGTCCGTCGAAGGCAGGCGGCGCGAAAAACGAGGCGGGGGCCTTCGCTCGAAGGCCCCCGCTCTGTTCTTCTCCGGCGGTGCCGGTCACTCCCGGAGAAACCGGCGCACCTTCTCCTGGTTCTCCGGGGCCATGACGACCTCCGCCACGTCCTGGCCCACGGATTGGGCGAGCATCTGGCGGCGCGCGCCCTCGGGGACGAAGGTCATCCCGCCGGCGAGGATCACCACCGCCATGTATTGCTCCAGCTCGCGTCCCGAGGCGAGGCCGATCCGGGCGGCGTGCTCGTCCAGGGCCTGCCGGTCGTTGGCGTCCATGGCCCGCCGGATGTCCGGCCAGTCTCCCGAGGCGTCGAAAAAGTCCCGCATCTTGGCCGCGTCAAGCCGTCCGCGCACGCCCGGCGCGCCGCCCTCCTCCCGGAGCCGGCCCATGGTTTCGGTCCCCTTCTTCTTGGCGAAGAGGATGCCCTTGTAGGCGAGGAATCCGGCGACCCCGGCCACGGCCAGGACCAGCAGGAGCAGGACCGCGCATCCGCACGCGAACCACTTCCAGATCCCGCTCTTCTTCTTTACGGGCGCCGCCGTAGGCGGTGTTTGGGGCGCG
>JBFMHB010000052.1:0-9728 GCA_040752915.1 Acidobacteriota bacterium | reverse complement strand
GAGGAATCCGGCGACCCCGGCCACGGCCAGGACCAGCAGGAGCAGGACCGCGCATCCGCACGCGAACCACTTCCAGATCCCGCTCTTCTTCTTTACGGGCGCCGCCGTAGGCGGTGTTTGGGGCGCGACATTCGGTTCCGTCATGGCTCCCTCCCTTGGATGGCTGGAGCATAGCAGGGCCAGGCGGACTACGGAAGCGCTTTTTTCGGTCCAGAGAGGCCGCGCGTCCCCTCCTTGGGTCGTCCCTCGAAGCATGGGGCGCTTCGGCGATGAGGATTCACCGTGAAGCCGTTCTTGGGCTGGGCGGCCCGCCGGATCGAGGCGCCGCCCCCGCGCGGTCCGTTCCTGGGAATGGGCGGGCCGGAGCCGCCCCTCACCGCCTGGACGTCTCGGAGATCCAGTCGGTGATCTTCCTCACGAGGGGAGGCGAGATGACGTGGCCGCCCTCGTAGGTGAAGAGGCTCACCGGGACGCCGCCCTTGCGGAGGAACTCCACCGAAGTCTCGCACTCCGCCATGGGGATTCCCTGGTCCTGTGGGGAGTGACATACGAGGAACTCGGAGGCGCGCGCCGCAGAAATCTCCTGGGGAGAGAAATCCCCGGGCGTCAGCCACCCACCGATGGGGATGACCCCCCGGAAGGCCCCCCCGCCTCGGATTCCCGCCGAATACGCCAGGAAGGCGCCCTGGGAGAACCCCATGAGGTACACGCGGTCCATGTCCACCTTGTGGGTCGTCTTCACGGCCTCAAGGACCGCCGTCACGTACTCCTCGGCGAGCTTTCTGGAGGCGGGCCGGGGAACGCGGCGGTCCGTTCCGGCCTCGGCCTCGAACCAGAGGTAGCCGATGGGCCGTTCGGCCGCCACGGCGACGGGGTATTGCCCCTGGGGGGTGCAGAACAGGACGCCGGCCTTTCGGAAGGCGGGTCCGAAGAACGGCGCGAACTCCTCGGGCGAACTGCCGGCGCCGTGGAGGCCGATCACCAGCGGGTAGGCCCTGGCCGGGTCGTAGCCCTCGGGCTCCAGGACGGTCATCCGCTCCATGGCCCGGGCGGGGAATTCGATCCGGCGCCCCTCCTTGGGCTCTCGTTGCGCGGCCCGCTCCCGCGCGGACTTCAAGGAGGCCTGGAAGGAGGGGGCCCCTCGGACCCCGTCGAAGTCGGGGTCCCTGTCGGGAAGGGCAAGGTCCTCCAGGCCGGCGGCGAAGGCCGCCTCGAGGAAGAGCCCCGCCTTGTCGGCGGCGCCCAGCAGGGCGTAGCAGCAGGAGAGGTTATAGAGGGCCAGCGGGGCGTTGGGGCGCCGCCGGAGCAGTTCGGCGTAGGCGCGGGCGGACTCCACGTAGTCCCGCGCGCGGTAGGCCTCCTCCGCCTGGCGCTGGATTTCCCCCGCGGGCCGGGCGCCCAGGCTCTCGGGGGTGAGTCTCCTCAAATCGTCGGGAAGTTTCTGCGCGGCCCAGAGGCCCGCCCCGGCCAAGCACACCCACGCCGTCCCGAAAATCCGACGAACGTTCATGCCGCCCTCCACCATCCCGTTTCGGGGGACGCGGTGACTCCGGCCCCGCCGTCCGGCCTTGTCAGGGAGTACGGTGGCGGAGGCTGCGAAGTTGCGGTCCGGCCTCAGGGTTCCGGTCCGGTCCGGTCGAGACCCCGGGCGGCACGGCGCCGGAGCCCCTCGTTTCCGAGGGCGACCGCGAGGGAGTCGGCCTCCTCGAAGTACGGCCGGGGAGGACCGACTCCGGCTCCGGCCAGGGCCGATTCGCCCAGGCCGCAGAGCGCCGCCGCGAGGCGCTCCCGATCCACGGCCCTCAGCGCCGACTGGCGGCAGTCTTCGAAGCGGGTCGCCGCGGCCTCCGGGTTCCCCGCGGCCAGGGCCGTCTCGCCGAGGGCCAGAAGGCAATCCCGGGCGAGGGATTCCTCCCCCACTTCCCCGGCCAGATCGAGCCCCAGTTGCAGGTGGGTCCCCGCCTCCTCGACCCCGCCCTCGGACAGGGCGACACGGCCCAGCACAAGGAGCGCGCGCGCCTGCAGGCTCCTCTTCCGAGGTCCGGCGGCCTCCAGACACGCTTCCAGACGTTCCCGGGCGCTCCCCCCTCCGGCTTCGAGGTCCGCCCGGGCCGCCAGGAGGAGGGCCTCGGCTTCCACGTCCTTCTCTCCCGTTTCCCTGGCCCAGGAGAGGACCGCATCGAGCGGGGGCCAGACCCCCGCGGGGTCCCCCGCCGAGAGGATCGCCTCGGCCAGCCTCAGGCGCGCCGCGGCCGTAAGGGAGTTCTCGGCGGAGAGGCGGACGGCGCGCTGGAGGACCGAGCGCGCTTCGGCCACCGATCCCACCGCCAGGAGCCGCTCCCCCGCCCGAAGGTAGTGGGCGGCCGCCTCCGAACCGCGCTCCCCTTGCTCCAGGTGTTCCGCGAGGCGCCATTCGAATTCCGGATCGCCAAGGCGCGGTCTTTCGGCCAGCCAGTCCGCCGCCTCCGAGTGGTAGGCCCGGAGCTGGCGGCGGGGCACCGTGTCCAGCACCGCCTCGCGGCAGAGCGGGCTCGCGAAGGAGAACTCCTCCGAACCGGGGAGGCTGGACGCCGGATGGGGGTGAATCAGGCCCCGGACTTCGAGCGACCGGAGGGCTCGGCCCAAGTCGGGCGAGAGACCGTCGGCCCGGGCGAGGCGATCCAGGGCACCGTTCCAGAAGACCCGGCCCACCGCCGCGGCCCTCTGGAGGGCCACGCGCTCGCCGGGAGAGAGGGGATCGAGCCGCGCCTTGAGAAGGCCCAGGAGGCTCGTGGGGAGGGTCCCGCCGGCCAGGCGGGAGGGATCCACCTTCCATTCCGACTCTTCACGCACGATGGTTCCCTCCTCCAGGAGGGTCCGCACCAGCTCCTCCAAGAAGAGAGGATTCCCCTCCGCGCGCCGGACGAGGCCCTCGGCAAGAGGGGTCGGAAGCTCCCGGACGCGCTGGAGCAGGTCCTTGACTAGGGCCCTCGCCTCCGCCTCGCCGAGGGGCCCCAACACCCACTGGGAGAAGCCGGGGAGCCCCTCGGACCAGGCCGGAAAGCGGGCGTAGAGGGAGGGCCGCGCCAGACAGACGGCCAGCACAGGGGTGGGCTCCTCCCGCGTCAGAAGGAGGCGGAGAACCTCCAGGGACAGCGCGTCGCAGCCGTGGAAGTCCTCCAGGGCCAGAAGGACGGGGTGGATCCGGCAGGCCCTTGAGAAAAACCGCGTGAGCCCCTCGACGGCGCGCCGGCCCCACTCGGAGGGCGCCACGTCCGAATCCGGGGCTCCCTCAAGCCCAGCCAGGCTCTCCACCGTTTCTTCGTCGGGCACCCCGCCCGTCTCGGGGAAGAAGGGGCCCAGGCCCTTCCGCACCCGTTCCCGCCAGGAATCCGTCGGGGCTTCCACAGAGGAGCCGAAGCGGTTCGACAGCAGGTCCGTGAAGAGGGCCAGCGGCTTCCGGGCCCCCTCGGGCTGGGCGCGCCCAAGGAAGAACCAGGCGGGCTCGGAGCGGAGGTCCACGTGGTGGAGAAGGTCGGCGAGCAGCCTCGACTTGCCGATCCCCGCCTCGCCGAGGAGAGCCACGACCCGAGGGCCCTTCCCGGCGACCACCGCCTCGAAGGCCTCCCGAAGGGCGGCCCCCTCCCGTTCCCGACCTACCGTACGGGTCGCCAGGCCCTCGAAGGTGGGCGAGGGAAGGCGCAGATGGGTGGGCTTCTCGCCCAATACCCTGTAGGTGGCCAACGGAGCGGGCCTGCCCCGGATTTGGAGAGCGGGGCCTTCCGCGAGGTCGAAGGTCCCTCGCACCAGCCGCAGGGCATCGGGGGAGAGGAGGACGCTCCCGGGAGGGGCGGCGCCCGCCAGGCGCGAGGAGAGTGACAGGACGGGGCCCGAGGCCGTTGTGCGGCTGGATTCCTCCCGAACGGACAAGAGGGCGGGACCCGCGGCGATTCCCACCTGGAGCGGGGGCGGATCTTCCCCCGAGGCGGCCCTCGCCTTTCCCGCGAGGGCCAGCGCCGCCCGGACGGCGTTTGCGGGAGCCCCCTCGGGAAGGACCCCGTCGAGGCCCCAGACCGCCAGGAGCGTGTTCCCCGCCGGACCCTCCACGGACGCGCCGAAGGCGGCCGCCGTGGCGCCGAGAAGGATTCGGATCCGCGCCGCCTCCTGCCGCGCCTCCTCCCCCCCTTCGGCCTCCATGGGCTCGAGCCATTCGGAGAACGTGGCCGTGAGCGCCACCACGAGCCCTACCTGTTCGGAGGAGCCGGGTCGGGGGCGCGCCCTTTCCGCGCCCTCCTGCGCCGCTCCCGGGGTTGGCGTGGTTCGCCGGCCATCCGACGCGCCGCCGCCGCGCGAGCGGCCGTATTGCTTGGCGGCCCGGGAAAGCACGACGGGGGCCCTGTTGGAGAGGTGCCCGAGAACCGCCTCCGCGGCACGCGAGAGATCCACTGCGCTCAGGAATCGGTCCCGCGGGCTCTTGGCGAGAGCCCGGCCCAATACCCCATCCACGGCTTCCGGCAATTGGGGGGCCGCCTGGTGGGCCGAAGGCACGGGCGCGTTCATGTGGGCCACCGCCACCGCGATGGCCGAATCCCCAGGAAAGGGCGGGCTGCCCGTGAGCATCTCGTAGAGGACGGCGCCCAGCGCGTAGACGTCCGCCCGAAAGTCCATCCCGCCGGCGCCCATGGCCTGCTCGGGGGCCATGTAGGTGGGCGTCCCGAGGATGGCCCCCGGGAGGGTGAGGCCCCCTCCTCGATCGCCCGCGGCCCCCCGCCGGGCCAGCCCGAAATCCGTGAGATAGGCGTTCCCGTCCAGGTCGAGGAGGATGTTGGAGGGCTTGATGTCCCGGTGGAGGACCCCCTTCCGATGGGCGAAGTCCAGGGCCGAGGCCACCTGGTCCAGAAGGAAGGCGGCCTCCTGCGGGGGAAGGGGGCCCAGGCGGAGGGCGTCCCGCAGGGATCCGCCCTCCAGCAGGCGGGTGACCAGGTAGGGGGGCTCGTGGTCCGGATCGAAATCGAAGATGGGAAGGAGGTGGGGGTGCTCCAGGCGCGCCATGAGCCGCGCTTCCCGCCCGAAGCGGACTCGGGCCTCCTCCTCCTGCGTGAAGGCACCGTGCAGGACCTTCACGGCCACCCACCGGTCCATGGCGCGATGGTAGGCGCGGTAGACCGTGGCCATTCCGCCGCGGCCCACCTCCTCCACGATCTCGTAGGTTCCCAGGCGGGTTCCGATCATGATCCAGCCCAACGCGGTACGTGTGTCAAGGATATCATAGGACCGGAGGACCCCGGCCGTCCCTCGGCGGACAGGGACCGGCAAGGCCGTTTCCGGGGGCCTGGAGGAAGCCCATGACGAAGAGAACCGCATCGGGGGAGACGAACGGGGGGCGGTCCGGACGGCCCTTTCCCTGGTTCGGCCTGGCCATCTGGATCGCGCTCCCCTTTTCCGCCTCCTTGACGGGGATCCTCTTCCCGCCGGGTCCCTGGTACGACTCCCTGAACACTCCCCCCTGGACGCCCCCCGATTGGCTCTTCGGACCGGCCTGGACGTACCTCTACGCCTCCATGGGCCTGGCGGCCTTTCTCGTCTGGAGGTCCGGCGGGGGATCCCGCGCCCGCGCCGCCCTCGGGCTCTTCTTTCTCCAGCTCGCCCTCAATGCGGGTTGGACCCCCCTCTTTTTCGGCCTCCACGCGATGGGCTGGGCGCTGGTGGAAATCCTGGTCCTGCTCGCGGCGGCGGCCGCCACCGCCCTTGCCTTCTTCCGGGTCCGACGAGCGGCGGGGATGCTCCTCCTGCCCTACCTCGCCTGGCTGACGTACGCCGCGGCCCTCAACGCCGCCCTCTGGCGGCTGAATCCCCGAGGCGTTCCGTGAACGCCCGCCGCCCCTTCCTTTGCATCGGCCACCGCGGAGCCGCCGGCCACGCTCCCGAAAACACGCTCCTCTCCATCCGGCGCGCCCTCGAACTCGGCGCGGACTGGGTGGAGGTGGACGTCCATCCCCTGGGCGGCGAACTCGTGGTGATCCACGACGACACGCTGGACCGGACGACGAACGGGTCGGGAGCCCTCTCGGACTGGACCCTCGACGAGGTCCGGCGCCTCGACGCGGGATCGGGCGAGCGGGTGCCCCTCCTCCCGGAGGTCCTGGACCTCCTGAGGGGCCGTGCGGGGCTCGTGGTGGAGCTCAAGGGGCGGGGGGCGGGGGCCCTGGCGGCGCCGCTCCTGAGAGGGGCCCTGCGGTCTGGCTGGGAACGGGCGGATCTCACCGCCTCTTCGTTCCATGCCGACGAACTGCGGTCTCTCCGTTCGCGCGCCCCGGAGGTCCCCCTGGCGGTCCTCGCCCGGTCGGCGGACGGGCCCGCGATGGAGCTGGCTCGCGAGGTGAACGCCCAGGCGCTCCACCTCCCCCTCCGTGGGACGCTCGGCGAAGACTTGGAGCGGGCCCGATCCATGGGCCTTCCGGTCCTGGTCTTCACCGTGAACCTCCCGGAGGATATCCGGACCGTGTACCATATGGGCGCGGCGGGCGTCTTCACGGATTATCCCGAGCGCGTGGCGGAGGCCCTGGGGGGCCGCCTAGACCTGTGACGAGTTCGCGGGAGGAGAAGATGGCGAGGATTCTCGTGGAGATGGAGGGACCCCTGGGGATCGTCCGCATGGACGACGGCAAGGCCAACGCCATGGACGAGGCCTTTTTCCTCGAATTGGGCGCGGCGCTGGACAAGGCCCAGGCATCGGGAGCGAAGGCGGTGGTCCTGGCGGGCCGGGAAGGCTTCTTTTCCGGAGGCCTCAACGTGAAGCTCCTTCCCACGCTGGCCCCGGCTCAGCTCAAGTCGCTTCACGAGACCTTCGCGCGGACCCTGTGCCGCGTCTTCACTTTCCCAATCCCCGTGGTGGCCGCGGTGACGGGCCACGCCGTGGCGGGGGGGATGATCCTCGCCCTGGCCTGCGACCGGCGCTACGCCCTCGAGGGCGACTTCCGGTGGCAGATGAACGAGGTCCTCGTGGGGATACCGCTCCCCTCCTGGGTCCTCGCCATCACCCAGGCGTCGATCCCGCCCAAGTGGCATGCCCAGGCCCTCCTTCACGGCCGGGCCTTTTCGTCCCGCGAGGCGGCCTCGGCGGGGTTCCTCGACGGCCTGCTGGCTGGCGTCGAGGACCTCGTGGAGGCGGCCAAGGTGGCCGCGGCCGAGCTCACGGCCCTCAATCCAACGGCCTACGCCCTTTCCAAGGCTCGAATGCGAGAGCCCCTCGTGCGCCGGGCCCTGGAACTTCTCCCCCAGGAGAGGCTTCCCGGGGAAGCGTGAAGGGGCGGCTGCAGGATCAGAAGTGTGTGAGGGACGCGACGTCGGGCCGGGGGAGGGGCGATCCGTTTCGACCTCTTCCGCTAGACGCCGCACGCTTTTCCCGCGTCTTGCCGGGTAGAACAGGGGCCGCGGGGCGTCCGCGCGGGAGCGGTGCGGCTCTGGAAGGGAGGCGAAGTCATGAGGCGTCCGGCTTGGTTTCTGTTGGCGGGGGCGGCGTTCGCGGCGGGGCTCCTGTGGCCAGCGGGGGATCCCAGGCCCGCGGCCGACAACGAGGTCTGGGTCACCAACTTCCCGAACCTCCAGCAGGTGGGAGGGACGGTTTCCGTGGACAACCTGCCCCGGACCGGAGTCCAGGTGAAGAGGGAGGACGTGGTCGTGCCGCCCCTTCAGCGAAACGACCTGGACGATTCGGTGCAAGCCCCCGCCGTGGAGACGGCGGGCTTCCGGCGCGCCGTGCTGTGCCTCCAGGGAGAGATGAAGGGAGCGGGCTTCCGGCCCGGACTGGTGGGGGCCGTCCTCATCCCGGACGAGGAACCCGTCCTCCGGGCCCTGCGAGAGGCGCGCCGCATCGAGTTCCCCCTCGAGGTGGCGGCACAGATGCAATCCGGTGACGGGGCCTATTTCAACTCCGATCCGATGGAGGTTCCCCTGGCCTTCCCCCGCTACCGCGTGTACTTTTACAACACCACGGGCCGGGGCGCTTCGGTCAACCTCTACCTGTACCTCACCCACTGAGCGCCGGAAGGCCCGCGCAACATCGAGGGCGCCGGGTGCGTAAGAACCCAGGGAGCGTTTGGATGAGCCACGCGCGGAAGATCTCCGCCCGTCTTCCCCAGGACTTGAAGGACCTCGGCCGGACCGTCGCCTCCGACATGGGGGGCGGACGTTTCACCCAAACCCTGAAGCGGGACATGAGGGACCTCTACGAGTTCTACCTGGACGAGGACCGGAAGCGGCGGCTCGAGTCCATGAGCGCCTTCCGCCGGTGGCTGACCCTCGTGTGGTACCTCCTGAGGAGCCTCTTCCTCAAGCTCACCCCGGTGCGCAGGCTCCTGGTCCTTCTCAGCCTGTGGACCTTCGTGATGGGCGACCTCCGGTTCGCCTCGGGGGACGTGAACGTCAGCGTGAGCCTGGCCCCCGCCAGCGTTGTGATCCTCCTCGTGGTCCTCATGCTGGAACTTCGAGACAAGCTCCTGGCCCGGGACGAACTCGAGGTGGGGCGCGCCGTTCAATTGGCCCTTCTCCCCAAGGAGAACCCGAGGGTCGAGGGGTGGGAAGCCTGGCTCTACACCCGGCCCGCCAACGACGTGGGCGGGGACCTCGTGGACCACATGGCCCTCGACGAGGGGACCGTGGGCATCGTGCTCGGGGACGTGTCGGGAAAGGGGCTCGGAGCCGCCCTGCTCATGGCCAAGCTCCAGTCCACCCTCCGGGCCATCGCCCCCGAGACGCCGGACCTGGCCCGCCTGGGGCACCGGACCAACGTCATCCTCGAGCGGGACGGTCTGCCCGGCCGGTTCGCCACCCTCGTGTTCATGGTCGTGGCCCCCAGAGAGGGGCGGGTGCGCCTCCTCAACGCCGGCCACATGCCGCCCGTCCTGGTGCGCGAGGGGACGGCGGAAACGCTCCCGTCGGTCGCCCTCCCCGTGGGCGCCTTCGCCGACGCGGCCTACCGGGAGCAAGCGCTGGACCTCCAGCCGGGAGACTTGCTGATCGTCTACTCGGACGGTCTGACGGACGCCCGCAACACCGCGGGAGAGTTCTTCTCCGAAGAGCGCCTCAGGGCCCTGTTTCCCCAATTGAGCGGGCTCGGCGCCGAGCAGGCGGGGCGCCGGCTCCTCTTGGAAGCGGACCGCTTCTCGGGCGAGGAGAAGCCCTTCGACGACCTCTCCCTGGTGGTTCTCCGGTACGCGGGCGGCCGGAGCGCCGAGGCGCCCGCGTGAGGCTCCGCGCCGCGCTGTTTCTTGCCTTTCTAGCCCTCTCGGGCTGCGCCGCGCGCACTCCTCCCGGACAGGCCCCTCCTGTCCAGGTCCTCCTGCATACCGAAGAGGGGACCATTCTTCTCGAGGTGGACCTTGTCCGCGCCCCGATCACGGCCGCCAATTTCCTGCGGTACGTGGAGGCGGGCCGGTACGACGGCGGCCTCTTCCATCGCACCGTCCGGGCCGACAATCAGCCCCAGAACTCCGTGAAAATCGGCGTGGTCCAGGCCGGAGTCAAGCCCGGGCTGGAGGCAGAGGACTTTCCGCCCATCCCCCTGGAGAGGACCTCCGTCACGGGCCTTCGCCACGTGGACGGCGCCCTCTCCATGGCCCGGTCCGAACCCGACACCGCCACCTCCGACTTTTTCCTGTGCGTGGGGGACCAGCCCGAACTGGACTTCGGGGGCCGGAGAAACCCCGACGGCCAGGGCTTCGCCGCCTTCGGCCGGGTGATCTCCGGAA
>JBFMHB010000051.1 GCA_040752915.1 Acidobacteriota bacterium | reverse complement strand
AAACGCGATTTCCCCGCCCGGCGCTCCCGACGCCGACCGGTCCATCCCGTGCACCGGGCGCCGCCGCCAGGCTGTCCACGTCCCGTGCGCCCAGGATACTCAAATGCCGGCCCTCCGCGCAAGATTCCCCCGCCTCTCCTCGCTCGACGCCCCGAGGGGAGCGCCACCGGCTTCGCGGAGGTATACTCCCCGTGGCGTCGCGGGGAGGGACCATGGAGACACTGGAAAAGGCACTGCAGGCCGTCAGCGACTTCGTCTGGGGAGTGCCCCTGCTCCTTCTCCTCATGGGCACCCACGTCTTCCTCACCCTGCGGCTCGGGTTCGTGCAGCGCCACCTGATCCAGGCCGTCCGCCTTTCCTTCTCCAGGGACCTCGATGGAGAGGGCGACGTGAGCCACTTCGGCGCCCTGACCACGGCCCTCGCCGCCACCATCGGCACGGGGAACATCGTGGGGGTGGCGACGGCGGTGGCGGCGGGCGGCCCCGGAGCCGTCCTCTGGATGTGGCTGACGGGGGTCTTCGGCATCGCCACCAAGTACGCGGAGGCCCTCCTGGCCGTGAAGTACCGGATCACGACGCCCTCCGGCCTCATGGCGGGCGGACCCATGTACGTCCTCGAACGGGGGCTCAAGGTCAAGTGGCTCGGCGCCGCCTTCGCCGCCCTGACCGCCGTGGCCGCCTTCGGGATCGGGTGCATGGTGCAGGCCAACTCCATTTCCCAGATGATCCGCGAGGCCCTGTCCCACCATCCCGCCACGGCCGCTCTCGCGGGACCTTCGGTGTGGGTCACGGGCCTCCTCCTTGCCACCTTCACGGGGTTCGTCATCCTGGGGGGGATTCGATCCATCGCGAGGGTGTGCGAAAAGCTCGTCCCCTTCATGGCGGCCTTCTACATCCTGGGGTGCCTCGCGCTCCTGGCCATGCATTACGAAGGAATCCCGGAAACCCTGCGGCTCATCTTCGTCTCGGCCTTCACCGGGCAGGCCGCCGTGGGCGGGTTCCTCGGGGCGGGGATGAAGGAGGCCATGCGCTATGGCATCGCCCGGGGGCTCTTCTCCAACGAGTCGGGGCTGGGCTCCGCGCCCATCGTGGCCGCCGCGGCCCGGACGAGCCACCCCGTCCGCCAGGCCCTGGTCTCCAGCACCGGAACCTTCTGGGACACGGTCGTGGTGTGCGCCATGACCGGGCTGGTCCTCGTGAATTCGGGGCAGTGGAGGAACGGCTTTCAGGGGGCGGCGCTGACCAAGGCGGCTTTCGGCGATGTCGCCTTCCTCGGCCCCCTCGTTCTTACGGTAGGGCTATTGACCTTCGTCTTCTCCACGATTCTCGGGTGGGAGTACTACGGCGAGAAGGCCGCGGAGTACCTCTTCGGTCCGAAAGCCGTGGCGCCCTACCGGTGGATGTGGGTGGCGGCGGTTCTGGCGGGTTCGGTCTCGACCCTTTCGGCGGTGTGGACCTTCGCCGACATCGCCAACGGCCTCATGGCCGTGCCCAACCTCGTGGCCCTGCTGGCCCTCAGCGGCGTGGCCGCCGCCGAGACACGGAGCTACTTCGCGGCCGAAGCGGGAAGGATCCAGACCTAGAAGCGGCCCGGCCGGCCCCCTCCCCTATCGTCAGCCCTTTTCCGGGGCCTTTCGCATCATCTCCAGCTCGATGGCCACGTCCACCGTGTCCCCGAGGATGGTGCCGCCCTGGTCCAGGACCTTGTTCCAGGAGACCCCGTAATCCTTCCGGTTCAGGACCGTCGCCAGGGAGAAGGCGTACTTTTCGTTGCCCCAGGGGTCCTTCATGGACCCGAGGTAGGAGACGGGGAGCACGATCTCCTTGGTGACGCCATGGAGGGTGAACTTCCCGTACACGTCGTAAAGGCCCTCCCCCTTGGCCACGATGCGGGTGCTCCGAAAGGAGATCTCGGGGAATTTCTCCACGTCGAAGAAGTCGGCGCTTCGCAGATGCTTGTCCCGGTCGGCGTTGGCCGTATCGATGGAGGCGGCCTGGATGGAAAAGGACACGGACGCCCCTTCGGGCTTGGCCGGATCCCCCGTCAGTTCGCCCGAGAATCCCGCGAACCGGCCGTCCACCTTGGAGAGGAGGTGGCGGATCCGGAAGGTCACCGAGGAGTGGGCGGCATCCGTGACCAGCGTGACGGGGGCGGCGGACGGGGCCTGGGCCCACGCGGAGGGGGCGAGGCACAGGAGGGTCAGGATCGGCAGAACGGCTTTCAGCGATTTCATCGACGGCGCTCCGGCAAAGAAAGGGGACCCGCAGGGGTCCTGTCACGCCTTACAACAGACCGAGAGGAGGAACTCTTCCCTTCCTTTCCCCTCCCCACCCTTCGTGATGAGTGACACATTATTGAATCATGCCGTGCTAACCTATTGCATAGCATACCACTTGCACACGCCTGCCATGTTGCACGCGCGGAACTTTCTCTTGACTTGCCGCGCCGAACGCCTATATTTCGCTCTGGCGCCGCCGGGCCGCGACGGTCCCGGCGTGCAGGGCGCCAGGCCGGAGGGCCCCTCCGGGCGGCTCTCCCACCCGCTTCGACACCCCTCCCTTGACGCCGGCCTCCGCGGCCGGCTCTTTTTTCTCCTCCCTTTCATCCGCCCGTTGAATCTCCCAGCGGCTGGGGGGTACAATCCCCTCCATTCATGGAGGGGGATCCATGGCATCGATTCGATGGGGGCTGTGTGTTCTCGCGTTGGGTTGGGTCGCCGGTTTGGGAAGCCCGTCCAGGGCTCAGTCTCCCCCCCCCCCCGCCTCCTGACCTGACGAAGGTGAGCCCCGACCGGGTCGCCGTGGGAGACCTGCTCGTGCTGGAGGGGCGCCACTTCCTGGCGGGCGAGCCCCAGGTCGTCGTCCGGTTCGGATCCATTCCCGTCACCGTGGCCCCCGAGAGCGGATCGCGCCTGTCGGTCCTGGTACCCCCGGGTGTGCGCATCCCGCCCGACGTGTGCGAGGCGGGAGGGACGCTCCGCATCAAGCGGACTCCCGAGCCCGAGGACCCCATCAGCGGCTGGGAGGGAAACCCGGATGTCTTCACGTGGATCGAGGGAGACGGCGAGGGGAAGGCACAGGCGCGGATCCTCTTCGGCCAGGCGCCCAGGCTCCAGGCCTTCTGGAAGCCCGCCGGCGGCGGGGAGGAAACGCCCGAGACCGTCAAATGGGAGATCGTCGCCGGGAGCGAGACGGCCCCCAACGCGGATCCGAAGGGCCTCTATCCAGGAAAGCCCGCCGTCTTCTTCACGGGGGGCGTCAACCCCTACGAGCACGCCGAACTGCGCTTCCAGACCGTCCACACGGGCGCTTTCGTCCTGAGGGCGACGACCAAGGACACCGACCACAAAGGCCCCGACGGCCGGCCGGCCACGATCGAGATCGCCTTCACCGTCGCCGCGCCGGCGGGGTTGAGGGGACGACCGGCCACCCATGACCCCAAGATCTTGCAGTACGCCGATCGGTACGGCATCCCACCGCAGTACCTCAAGGCCCAGGCCTTTCGTGAGAGCGGGCTGGATAGCCAGGCCTTCCGCTACGAGCCGAGGACCGTGGACAAAAAGTACCTCTCTCAGTACAAGGACAGCGACTGGCTTTTTAGCGGATGGGATCTGTATCGCTACCGCCTGCCCATCGATCCCGCCGTCTCGTTCATCGATCCTGCGGACCTTGGCCCGCGCCGTATTTACCGCGTGACAGAATTCCAGGACACCGAACCTCCCGCCTGGCCGTACACTTGCCATGAACTGGGAGCCGAGTCCACCTACGATCCCGTGACCCTCTTTCAGATCTTCGAAGCCGACGATGGGTGGCCCTGCGGAACCACCCCGTGGAAGACCTACAACCCCGATGCCAAGGATGCCCAGGGCAACTGGAAGTGCGGGCTGGAAACCCACGTGGGGCCATGCGAGGTTCGAAACGGGTGGTGGGACGCCGAAAGGCCCTTCAATTCAGATCTGGAGACGACCGTGACCTACCTGCACCACACGAACACCTTCTACTGCGGCTGGATACGAAGCGAGCCCTGCGCGCCCACGGAATCGGAATCCCAGTGGCTCCTTAACCACGGAGACTACGTCGCCCAGACGGTCGTAGCCTCCAGCTACGGCCTCATGCAGGTGCTGTATACGACGGCCGTGCAGACCCAGGGGTGGCTTGCAGGAAACGGACGCGGGGCCGAGCGCCACCCCGCCCGGCTCTTCGATCCGGACGTGAGCCTGGACTTGGGGGCAAGCTACGACGCCAGGCAGACGGCCTGCCAGCTCGGCGATGCAAGTTGGAACTTGACGAGCCCAGAAGCCTTCCGGGAGGCGTGGATCCGCGGCTTCGGCGCCTATAACACCGGGAAGTGCACCAAACGAAACGACCCGTACGCGGAAGGCATCTTGCGCACGGCCGCCTCGATGTGGCCGATGGGAGGAAGCACGCCATGAGTGGAAAATGGAACCAGGTCCTTTTCGTACTCATCTGCGTGCTTGGCGCGTTCCGTGGGGCCTATGGCCAAGAAATAACCCCCGCGCAGGGAGTGGATCTTCTTCTCCGCTTTCTGCCCGACGCGGTCGTGCAGATGAGGCGCGCCACCGATCATGAAGACGACCATGGGGGCTATACGCGAGATGAAATGACCGAGGCCCTGACAAGCTGGATCAAGACAGAAGGGCCGGGGCGCTCCGCCCAAGTCAGCTTCATGGGTCCTTTTTGGAATTACCTCGAGCTCCCCTTTCCGGGGGAAAGCCGGCAACTCGTGCTGCTCTACTGGTGCGAGACCACCGGGGAGATCTGGTGGCGGCTGGTGGGGAGGGTGGGATCGGGGGACTTTTCGCTCCTTCAAGAAGGAGAGGGCTGGTACGAGACGACCCCCTACGACATCGTGGAGCCGTGGCTTACGGACCTCGACGCCGACGGGGTGCCGGAATTGCTCTTGTGCAGCGGCGAACGCCACAGCATGACGACCCTCTTCGTCTTCCGGTGGCAAGGCGGGAGGCTCGTTCGGATCACGCCGCGTTCTCTGGCGGATGAAGATGGCGACCCCTATGAGGCCGGCATCGTGGTGAGCTCCATGGAATGTGAAGATATGATCCACTTTGGTTGTTCGGGCATCCACCTGGAAGACCTGGACGGGGACGGCAAGGCCGAGATCATCGTGGGGCCGGTCCGGGAGCCGGAAATCAAGCGGGATGAAGAAGGGAGAGAAATCGACCGGACCTACCGGTCGATCACGGGAACACGGATCTTCCACCTGGTGAACGGAGTCTATGAACTCTGGCGGGAGGCCGCCCCGGACGACCCCTACCCCATCACGGTGCCGGCCTACGGGGTCTTCCACCCCTCCACGCTCCCTCTTTCGGAGCTGTCGAATCCCAGCAACGGAAAGCTTCGGGTCTTCGTCTCGGACCCGGCGGGGCCGGCGACGGTGGACGACTACGAGACGGGGCGGTTCAAGTACCAGGAGACGGCCCTCTCGTTCAAGAAACGATGGACCAACCACAAGCAGCCGGACACTACCTCAGCGAACTTCGAATGGGGCGGATGCCCGGTGAAGCAGGCGGCCCGGCAGGGCCAGGGCGAGTGGCAGGTGAACCCCTCGGACCCGGCGGTCCCCAGCCCCGACGGCGCGACGGAGTACCACTTCGTGGGGCCGTACCTGGAGCTGGAGATCTCCCGTAGCGCCGTGTTCCCCTACCTCTTGCAGGCCGCCACGGACGCCTTCGCCAAGGAGCCGAACCGGGACAAGTACTTCATCGAGGTCCCCCTCTCCGGCAAGATGAAGAGCGGCAAGCTCGCCGCCGTCTCCGCCCTGGTCTGCATCAAGGAAACCGGGCCCACCAAGCCCGAGGTCCAGGCCGCACCCGCCCCCACCGCCTCCCCTTGACTCGGACGCGCAGATCCACGGATCCGCCCCGAAAGGTGCAGGTTCAGGCGTTTTCCGCAGCCCACCCGGACGCGAGCGTGCCTCGTTCCTCCGCGGCCGGCTCTTTTTCGCCCTTCTTGCTTCGAAACTCCGTTCCTGGTAGGAAAGGACCATGCCGATGTGGATGAAGCCCTCGCTGAATTGGCTGCTCGTCCTGGTTCCCGTGGCCGTGGGCCTGGACCTATTCGCCCCGGAGGCCCAGACCGCCATCTTCGTAACGGCCTGCCTGGCCATCGTTCCCCTGGCGGGATGGCTCGGAAAGGCCACCGAACACCTGGCCGACCGGACGGGGGAGGCGGTGGGCGGGCTTCTGAATGCGACCTTCGGCAACGCCGCCGAGCTCATCATCGCCGTCATGGCCCTGCAAAAGGGACTGCACGACGTGGTCAAGGCCTCCCTCACGGGCTCCATCATCGGCAACATCCTTCTCGTGATGGGCGCCTCCTTCGTGGCCGGAGGATTCCGCCGCGAGAGCCAGCGCTTTCACGCCTCCGGCGCGAGGAGCCAGGCGACCCTCCTCTTCCTCGCCGCCGTGGCCCTGGTGGTCCCCGCGGCCTACCACCACCTGGGAGGCCGGGACGCCCTTCTCCACGAGACGGGGCTCAGCCTGGAGATCGCCCTCATCCTGCTCCTGACCTACGGCCTGGGCCTGGTCTTCTCACTCCGGACGCACCGCCACTACTTCGACGGAGCGGCGGGCAAGGCGCACGGCGCCTCCCACCGGGAGAATGCCTGGGGGGTGGGCCGCTCCGTCGGCGTCCTGCTCGGGGCCACCGCGCTGGTGGCCTGGATCAGCGAGATCCTCGTGGGGTCCGTGGAGGGCGCCGCCCACGCCCTCGGCATGACCGAGGTCTTCGTGGGCGTCATCGTCGTGGCCATCATCGGCAACGCCGCCGAGCACAGCACGGCCATCCTCGCGGCGCTGAAGGACCGCATGGACCTCTCCATCGGCATCGCCGTGGGCAGCAGCATCCAGGTGGCGCTCTTCGTGGCGCCCCTGCTGGTCCTGCTGAGCTTCGCCGTGGGTCCCCGGCCCATGGACCTCGTCTTCACCGTTCCCGAGGTGCTGGCCGTCGTCCTCTCCGCCATCGTCACCGAACAGGTGACCGGCGACGGGGAATCCAACTGGCTCGAAGGCGTTCAACTGTTGTCGGTGTACGCCATTCTGGCGGTGGTGTTCTACCTGCTGCCCGCATCCTGACGGGAGGCGACCATGAAACGAATCGTCCTGTTGGCGGCCCTGGCCTTCGCCCTCGGCGGGCTCTCCTGCGCCTCGCACAACGGCCCCATGGAGCGCACGGGCCGGGCCATCGACAAGGCCGCGAGCAAGACGGTGGAAGCCGTCGGCAAGGGCCTGGAGAAGACCGGGGAGGCGCTGGAATCCGGCGGGGAGAAGCTCCAGGACAAGGCCCAGGGGAAGTAGCACCCTCCTTGCGGACATGCGGATCTCCGGACTGAACACCCCCGCGGCGCTCGTGGATCTGGACCGCCTGGAGGCCAACGCGGCCTGGGCCCTTCAACGGGCGCGGGAACTGGGCGTGCGCCTGCGGCCCCACGTGAAGACCCACAAATGCCTCGAAATCGCGCGCATCCAGTGCGGGGGCTGGCCCGGCCCCATCACCGTATCCACCTTGGCGGAGGCCCGCGCCTTCGCCTCGGAGGGGTTCCGGGACATCACCTACGCGGTGCCGCTGGCCCCGCAACGGTTCGGCGACGCGGCCGACCTGACCCGAGATCTGGACCGGTTCCGGTGCCTCGTGGACTCGGAGGAGGCCGCCAACGCCCTGGAGGCCTTCGGAGCGGTCCAGGGCGTACGCTTCGCGGTGCTCCTCAAGGTCGACTGCGGCTACCACCGGGCCGGAGTGGACCCCTCGGGCGAGGAGGGACCGGCCCTGGCGGCCCGGATGGCCGCCTCCCCCCACCTGGACTTTGCGGGCGTCCTGACGCACGCGGGCCAGGCCTACTCGGCCCGGACCCGCCAGGAGGTGCTGGAGGCGGCGCGGGCGGAGCGGGACGTTCTGTCGGGCTTCGCGGCAAGGCTTCGGGATCGGGGGATCGAGGTTCGCGAAGTGAGCGTGGGAAGCACTCCGACCTTCGCCGCGGCGGATCACCTCGAGGGCGTGACGGAGGCCCGGCCCGGAAACTACGTTTTCTTCGACGCCTTTCAGGCCGCCCTGGACGTCTGCGAGCCGGACAGGGTGGCCTACAGCGTCCTGACGACGGTGGTGGGCTGTTATCCAGAGCGGGCCTGCCTCGTGGTGGACGCCGGCGCCCTGGCCCTCTCCAAGGACCCCGGCGCCGCCCACATCCGTCCCGACGTCGGCTTCGGGATCCCCTGCGACCTGGAGGGGAGGCCCCTGGCGGACCTGCGCGTCGCCGCCCTCAGCCAGGAGCACGGCCGGATCGAAGGTCCTCCCGGATCGGTCGCGGCCTTTCCGCCCGGGTCCCGCCTTCGGATCCTGCCGAACCACTCCTGCCTCTCCGCCGCGTGCTTCGACCGCCTCGCAGCCCACCGGGGGGGCGAGGTGGTCGCGGAGTGGCGGACCCATCGAGGGTGGTGAGGCGCCCGCCGGGGAGCCTCACCCCCAAGGTCAGTGGTTGTCGCCGTCCAGGATCCCTCCCAGCCCTCCGAGGAGGGAGCCCTCCTCGCGCCGCCCGCCCCGCTGGGGCGCGGCCGCGAAGATCCTCCCCGCCAGCCGGCTGAAGGGGAGCGACTGCAGATAGACCCTGCCCGGCCCCGTCATCTGGGCGAAGAAGAGGCCCTCCCCGCCGAACAGGGCGCTCTTGACGCTCCCCACGAACTGGATGTCGTAGGCCACCGTGGGCTGAAAGGCCACGAGGCACCCGGTGTCCACGCGGAGGACTTCTCCCGGCGCGAGGTCCATGGAAAGGATGGTGCCCCCCGCGTGGACGAAGGCGAGGCCGTCCCCTTCGAGCCGCTGGAGGATGAAGCCTTCCCCCCCGAAGAGGCCCGCCCCGAAGCGCTTCGTGAAGGCGATGGAGACGTTCACCCCCAGGGCCGAGCAGAGGTAGCTGTCCTTCTGGCAGAGCATGGGGCCCAGCGCGCGGAGATCCAGGGGGATGATCTTTCCGGGATAGGGGGCGGCGAAGGCCGCCTTCCCCTTGCCCGATCCCCGGTGGGTGAAGGTCGTGAGGAACAGGCTTTCTCCGGTGAGGATCCGCTTGCCGGCCGAGAAGAGCTTGTCCATGAGCCCGCCGCCTTCCGCCGTTCCGAAGCGGGTCTCCATCTGGATCCCGGGCCCCATGAACATCATGGAGCCGGCCTCGGAGACGACGGTTTCCCCGGGATCCAGGAGGATCTCCACAAACTGCATCTCTTCGCCCTGGATCTCGTACTCGATCTCGTGCGCCTTGGCCATCTTCGATTTCCCCTTTCCTTGTCGTCGCCGGCCCCCCGAAGCGGGGCCCGGTGACTCTCTACGGTCCGCACCTCCGGCTGGTTGCGCCGGCTCCCCCTTTCAGAGCAGTTCGCCCCGGACCACCGTCACCGCCCGCCCCGACAGGAGGACCCGGTCGCCGCGGACCCGGACCCGCACCTCGCCTCCCCGGGCCGAGGCCTGGTACGCCAGGAAGTCCGCCCGCCCGGTCTTCCCCTGCCAGTAGGGGCCCAGGGCGCAATGGGCGGAGCCCGTGACGGGGTCTTCCTCGATGCCCGCCCCCGGGGCGAAAAAGCGGGAGACGAAGTCGTAGGGCTCTCCCCCCTTCGCCGTGACGATGACCCCCCGCACGCCGAGGGCCTTGAGGCGGTGGCCGTCGGGCTTGAGGTCCCGCACCAGCCCCTCGGCGGCCAGCTCCACGAGGTAGTCGAAGCGGGTCTTGCCCACGTAGCGGGCCTGGGCGCCCAGAGCCTCCAGCAGGCCTTCCGGGGGAGGGCAAGGAGCGGGACCCGTTGCGGGAAAGTCGAGGGTGATCCAGTCGCCCTCCCGCTCCGCCCCCAGCTCGCCGCTCCGGGTGAAAAACCGGAGAGGCGTCGCCGGATCGGCGTGGCCTTCGGTCCAAAGGGCGTGGGCCGACGCGAGGGTGGCGTGGCCGCAGAGGTCCACTTCCACGGCGGGGGTGAACCAGCGCAGGTCGAACCCGCCGCGCCGGGGATGGAGGAAGGCCGTCTCGGAGAGGTTCATCTCCCGGGCCACGAGCTGCATCCACAGCGGGTCGGCCGGTCCGTCCAGAAGGAAGACGGCCGCCGGGTTTCCCCGGAAGGGGCGGTCCGTGAACGCGTCCACTTGAACGAAGGTCCGTGCCATCTCGCTACCTCCAATAAGGCCGATTCCGGGTCCCATGGGCCCCTGGGTCAGCCGCTCAGCGGGGTTCTCCAAGAACCTGAAGCCGCTTCTCGATCCGGGCGGCGACGGCCCCCCGCGCCACGACTTCGTCGGCCCCCGCCTCCCGGGCCGCCCGGAGAATCTCCCTGTCCGTGTGGGGACCGAAGGCCAGAATGAACAGGCCCGAGCGGCTGGTCCGGTTCCGGGCGATGGCCTCCACGGCGCCAAGGGACGTGAGGTCCACCACGAGCAGGTCCGCCTCCGGAGGATCCGATGGCCTCAGGAGCCGCGCGCCCGCCGCTTCGACGACGGGCGCCAGCCAGGCCCGCGTCATGAGGTTGTCGGTCCGGAGCTGGACCTTCACGGCGCTTCCTCCCTTCGCTCCTCGGCCAGGCACGCGGCCAAACCCGCCTCCAGATCCGGGTAGAGAAGGTCAGGAAGGAGATCCCGGCGCAATTTCGAGGCATCGATCCGTCGGGATTCCTCGAGGAAGGAAAGGAGTTCCGGGGTAAGTGCGGCTCCGGCGTCCTTTCGGGAGACTTCGGGGGGCGGGGGGAGGCCGTACCGGTCCGCGACGGCGCGAAGGAAGCCGGTCAGGGTCCCGGGACGGCCGTCGCTCGCGTTGTACACGCCGCCCGGGCCGTCCCCGGAGGCCGCGGCCAGACACGCGCGGGCCAGGTCGTCCACGTGAATCCGGTTCGAAAACGGGCTCTCGGCTTCCCGAAGGACCGGCAGGCCCCTTCGGATGCGCTCCAGGGGCAGGCGACCCGGGCCGTAGATTCCGGCCACCCTCAAGACCGTGACGGGAACACCGGAGAACTCGGACCAGCTCCGGAGCGCTTGTTCCGCGCTCCACCGCCTCCGCGCCCGCTCCGTCCGGGGACGGGCAGGCCGCATTTCGGTGACCCAGTCCCCGGAGCAGTCTCCGTATACGCCCGTGGTGCTGAGGTAGACCAGGCGGCTTGGAAAGCGGGTTTCCAGGGCCGCCAGAAAGGCCCGGATCCTCGGATCGTCCGTTCCCTGCTTGGGGGGAGGGACGGTGTACAGAACCACGGTTCCGCGCCCGTCCAACCCGGTCAGGGAGGACGGCTGGTCCAGGTCCCCGGCGACGACTTCCGCCCCGGCGCGGCTCGCCCGGACAAGGGCGGACGCGGACCGCACGAGGGCCCTCACCCTCCCGCCCCGGGCTCGCCAGAGGACTGCGGCCCGGCAGCCCACATACCCGGCTCCCACGAGATACAGGATGGGCAAGGGAGGGGTCGCCTGAACGGGTCCCCGTTCTTTCTCCACGATGCGCCTCCCGAGCCTGAAGCGTACCATCGGTAAGGGTCGCAGGTCTCTCCTTCCGCGATGCTCGAAGATGCGGGTCATTTCACCACACGCATTAGCCGTATACTTCGTTCCCACATGAACACACTCTGCCGTTATGCGTGTTTGTATTGTTACTATTTATCTATTTGCCCTATGCGCTATACGGGGCATCTACCCCAGGCTATACCATTTGTGACCTGCGTCATACCCACGGGTTGAAAGGCCCCCTATATTGCTCGGGAATGACGGCACCCCCCCGCCCAGCCGGCGCTCTCGGCGGGGGCAGGATTCGGCAAGGACTGGAGAAAGGACCAGCGCCTCGGGGACCCGGTTACCGGAAAGGAGGGCCGACTGGAGGACCCGCCCCGAAGACCAGAACAGCCTGCACGGATGAAAGGGAACGCGAAAGACGCGGGGGTCTGGTTACCGGAGGTACCTGTCCACGGACCCGCCCTGACGTCTCACAGACCGTTTCTGCCTTCGAGGAGAGGAAATGCGAGCATCTTTCTGGATTCGTACCTGTCTGTCCCTTTGTCTGGCCCTGGGAGCGAGCCTGGCCGCCCTGGCCACGGATTACACCATCACCAAAGCCGAGTGGCGCGCCGGCGAGTCCAAGCTGAAAGTCGAGGGCAAGGGGCCCCGGCGGTCCATCGTCCTCGTGAAGGACGCCCAGTCGGGTGAGCCCCTGGGCACCGCCACGGTGGATCGGGAGGAGCGCTGGAAACTGATCCTCACCGCCCCCCCGTACGTGCCCTGCCGCGTGCGCGCCGAGTTCCAGGGAACGACCCGCTTCGCCGAGCGAGACGTGAGGAACGCGCCCGCCAACTGCGGAGGGGGAACCACGGTGGTCCTTTCCTCCCTGGCCCTGTCGGGACCCTCCGAAATCCCGGAGAACGCCTCGGGCACCTTCACCGCCACCGCCACCTTCAGCGACGGCTCCACCCAGAACGTCACCGCCGCCGCCGTCTGGAGCGAAGATTCCGCCTACGCTTCCATCGCGGCGGGCGTCCTGTCGGCCGGAGAGGTCCCCTCGGACCAGGCCGTCACGGTCTCCGCCTCCTACACCTCCGGCGGCGTCACGAAGTCCGCCTCCGCCGGCCTCACCATCCGCAACGTGGTGGCTCTTTCCTCCCTGGCCCTGTCGGGACCCTCCGAAATCCCGGAGAACGCCTCGGGGACCTTCACCGCCACCGCCACCTTCAGCGACGGCTCCACCCAGAACGTCACTGCCGCCGCCGTCTGGAGCGAAGATTCCGCCTACGCTTCCATCGCGGCGGGCGTCCTGTCGGCCGGCGAGGTCCCCTCGGACCAGGCCGTCACGGTCTCCGCCACCTACACCTCCGGCGGTGTCACGAAGTCCGCCTCCGCCGGCCTGACGATTCGGGATGTTCCCCCTCTCGTGGGCTCCCACGCGGGCCGCTTCACTTCCTTCGAGGGAACCCGGACCTGCCTCCAGTGCCACACCGACGAGGCCCTGGCCTTTCACGGGAGCGCGCACTACCAGTGGCAGGGAGACGCCTCCGAGGTGGACGGCCTGGATTCGCCGGTGGCCGGAAAGCTCGGCGGCATCAACGACTTCTGCATCTACCCCGACATCAACTGGATCGGGAAGCTCACCAACGTGTACGGACAGCAAGTGGACGGAGGCTGCGGCCGGTGCCACGCGGGCCTTGGCGCAAAGCCGACTCCCGAGGCCACCCAGGCCCAGCTCGAGAACATCGACTGCCTTCTCTGCCACGCTCCCCAGTACAAGCGAACGGTGGGGCTGGTGAACGGTCAATACCGCTTCGTTCCCGACCTGGCCAAGATGTCCGTCTCCCTCCTGCAGGCCGCGGTGGACATCCACCTGCCTTCCAGCGACACCTGCCTCAATTGCCACACCCGGGCCGGGGGCGGGAACAACTACAAGCGGGGCGACCTCGAAGAAGCCCACCGCAACGCGACCCCCGCACTGGACATCCACATGGCTCCCGAGTCCGCCGGCGGCGCGGGTCTCGCCTGCCTAGACTGCCACGTCGCCGCGGGACACCGAATCCCGGGCCGGGGAATCGACCTGAGAGAACGGGACACACCCACGGTGGTGGCTTGCTCCAACTGCCACGGCGACGCGCCCCACGATTCGGCCGACCTCAACAAGCACTTGAAGCGGGTGGATTGCACCACCTGCCACATCCCGTCCTTCGCCAAGGGGGCCCCCACGGACATGGTGCGGGATTGGAGCCTGCCGGGCGACCTGGACGCCGTCACGGGACTGTATGAACCCCACATGGACAAGGCATCCAATGTCAGCCCCGTGTACGGCTTCTTCAACGGCCGCTCGCGCTTCTACCAGTTCGGCGCGCCCGCCGTGCCGGGTCCCAACGGGAAGATCCTCATGGCCGGACCCAATGGCTCGGTGCAGGAGCCGGGCTCCAAGATCGTCGCCATGAAGCGCCACGAGGGACGCCAGCCCATGGACCCGGCGACCAACCGCCTCCTGCCCCTCAAGATCGGGATCTTCTTCCAGTCTTCCGACATCAATACGGCGGTGGCCCAGGGGGCCGCGGCCGTGGGCTGGACCTACTCGGGCCACACCTTTGCCGAAACCGAGCGGTTCATGGGGCTCTATCACGAGGTGGCCTCCTCCGACCAGGCCCTCTCTTGCGCCACCTGCCACGACCAGAACCGCCTCGACTGGGCGACCCTCGGGTACACTCCCGTGAGCACGCGAAACGGCAAGCCCCTCTGCTCCTCGTGCCACGGCGCCAAGTCCAACCCCGGCTTCTTCAGCCTGCACAACAAGCACGTCGGCGACAAGAAGATCGACTGCTCGAACTGCCACACCTTCGCCAAGGCCTCCTAGGAGAGACCGGGCCAGGAGTCAGCGCCGGCCGGAGAGTCTCCGGCCGGCGTTTCTCTTTTCCGGGCAGGCGCCGTCCGGTGAGGGCGGGGACTCGACGTCGAGGGGGCGATTGAGCGGTTGGGAGCCGCCGCGGACAGGATGGGTCACTCCGCCGCCACGGGGCGGAAGCCCTCTCCCAGCACCTCGTTGGCCTCCGTCACGACCACGAAAGCCCTTGGGTCGATCTCGGCGATGATGCGCTTGAAGTGGCTCACCTGCGACCGGGACACCACCACGTACAGGATCTCCCGCGGGGTCCGCGTGAAGCCCCCCATCCCCTGAAAGAGGGTGACCCCTCGTCCCACCTCGTCCAGAATGGCCTTGCGGACCTCTTCCACGCGATCCGAAACCACGAGGATGGCCCGCGCGAAGCCGATCCCCTCCTGCACCGCGTCAATGACCCGGCTGGAGATGTAGTTGACGAGCAGGGCGTAGAGGACCGGAACGAGGCCCACCACGGGGATCGCCAGGAGGAGGATGGCGGTGTTGCTCCACAGGAAGACCTGGCCGAAGGGGATTCGGCGGTAACGGTGGAGGAGCTGGGCGAGGATGTCCGTCCCGCCCGTGGTGCCGCCTCCCCTCAAGACGAGGCCGACCCCCAGGCCGTCCATCAGCCCGCCGAAGAGCGTGTAGATGAGGGGGTCTCCCGTGACGGCGGGGAGAAGGGGCTCCAGAAGGTCGATGCCGAGGGACATGACGGCCACCGCGTAGACGGTCCGGAAGAGGACCCGCACGCCGCCCCCCCACCGCAAGCCGGCGGCGAGAAGGGGCACGTTCAGGCCGAAGGTGACGGCTCCGACGGGCCATGACCAGAGGAAGTGGGCCAGCATGGCCAGGCCCGTGACGCCCGCGGAGACCACCTTGTTGGGGGTGAGAAAGAGATCCACACCCGCCGCGATGAGGAGGCTTCCGGCCGTCAGGCAGGCGTAGTCCTTGAGGAAAACGAACCACTGGGACTTCGGAAACCCCGCCATGGGCCCTCCACCTTTTGATGCTACCGCCGGAGGGTGCCCGGCTCAAGGACCGGAGGCCGCCCCGGGACCTCCGGGTGCGGACGGGGAAGGACCCGGGGCCCCCGCGCGTTCCTCCCGGAGGCCCCCAGACTGAGCGCCGGGGGAGTACACTGTGCCGTGCAAGGCGATCCTCCGAGGGAGGACCGCCGCGAACAGGTGAGGCCTATGGAGACAGCGCACTGGACAAGAGACACCCACAGGGCGGCCGGATCGTGAGGCCCGCCTCCGGTCTGCGCATCGCTGTGGCGGGCCGCGGATGCGGCGCCTGCCAGGAACTGCTGAGGCGGACGCGGGAGGCCTGCGCCGAAATCGGTCTCGATGCCGAGATTTCCGAAATCCGCGATCCGGAGGCCATCCAGGCGATCGGGGTGGACCGTCTTCCCGCTCTCCTGATCGACGGCCGCCTGGTCTGTCAGGGCTTTTCCCCTTCCCCTTCTCTGTTGCGGGACTGGCTCCGGGAAGCGTCGGGGCCGGGATCCCCCACGCCCGCGGACCGGGAGGCTTGAGCCATGGGCCGCACCGATGGCGTGGATCAGGGGGCGCGCCTCTGGATCAGCGTGGCCCTCAACGTCGCCATCACGGCGGTGGAGGTCGTGGCGGGGCTGATGGCCGGAAGCCTGGCTCTGCTCGCGGACGCGCTTCACAACCTTTCGGACGTGGCGTCCCTTCTGCTCGCCATCGCCGCGCGCCGGCTCGGACGGAGGCCCCCCAGCCCCCGCCACACCTTCGGGTACAAGAGGGCCGAGGTCCTGGCGGCCCTGGTCAACGCCGGCCTGCTCGTGGTCATCTCCGTCCTCATCGCCAAGGAAGCCCTCCACCGGCTCCTCCACCCCCAGCCGGTGGCCGCCGGTCTCATCTTCTGGACGGCCCTCTTCGCCTTCCTGGGCAACATGGGCGGGGTCTGGCTCCTTCACCGCCACGACCGGCATGACCTCAACGTTCGAAGCGCCTTCCTCCACCTGCTCCAGGACGCCCTCGTCTCCCTCACCGTGGTGGTCGCGGCGGCTTTCATGGGGACCCCCGTGGGCCCCTATCTGGACCCCGTCGCCTCCATCGCGGTGAGTCTCGCCGTGCTGATCGGAGCGTGGAGAATCGTTCTGGAATCCCTCCACATCGTCACCGAAGCCGTTCCGAGGGACCTCGACCTCGAGTCGCTCGTGGATTCCATCGAGGCGCATTTTCAGCCCGCGCACGTCCACCACGTGCACGTTTGGGAAGTGGGCCCGGGAGAACGCATGCTGACGGCCCACGTGGCCGTTCCGGAGAGGACCGTGCCGGCCGCCGAGAAGCTCTTCTCGGACATGCGCCGCTACCTGAAGGAAGAGTGGTCCATCGGACACGTGACGCTGGAGGCGGAATGCGGGGAGTGCCCCGACCCCGATGCCTGCAGCGGCCGCGGCTGTTCCGAAAGGGAAAACGGGTAGGGACCGTTCCGTCGAGTTCCACCGAGGGGTCAGCGGGGGGCTTGAATTCCCGGCGGCGGGCTATCCTCGTGGGCCCGTTTCGCCCCCGCCGATCTGGAGCGCGGCCCGCGCGGCGGCCTGCTCCGCCGCCTTCCGGGTGGGTCCTTTCCCCGAGCCCGCCTCCAATCCGTCGAGGCTCACCGTCGCCACGAATCCTCCTCCCTCCGCGGGCGAGGTGGCGTACACGGGGAGGGGCAGGTTGGCCGCCTGACGGGTTTCCTGAAGGCGGGTCTTGGCGTCCTCCTCCAGAACGGCCAGCCCACGCTTCCGGATCGGCTCCGAGAAGATCGCGGACACGGCGCGGCGGGCGGCAGGTACGCCCGCGTCCAGGTACAGCGCACCGAGGAGCGCCTCGAAGGCGCTCGCCAGCACCCGCTCCTTCCCCGCCCCACCATCCCTTCGCTCCCCCTCCCCCATCCGGAGCGCGGCTCCGACCCCCAGCGCCTCCGCTTCGGCGGCCAGCACGCGCCGGCTGATCCAGTGGGCCCGAACCCGCGTAAGAACCCCTTCCTCCTCGGCGGGAAAGCGGTGGAAGACGAGGTCCGCCACGAGGAAGTTGAGGACCGAGTCGCCGAGGAATTCGAGCCGCTCGTAGGACAGCCGCCGCGGAAGCCCCGCCTCGACCGCGGCGGAGGGGTGCGTCAGGGCCATCCGGAGGAGGCTCTGGTCTCGGAAGAAGTGGCCCAGGCGGGCTTGAAGGACATCCTCCTGGGGGAGTCCGCCCGAGGCCGCTTGGCCAGGTGTCCCCGCCCGCCGCTTGGCGTTCGCCGGCTCGCGCCGGGATCGGCTCCCGCTCACGGAACCATTTCCTGGGCGGCTTCCGCCACGGCGGCTTCCCCGATGGGCCGCTCCTCCCGGCCGAAGCCCAGAAGCAAAGCGTTGGTGCAGAGGTTGTTCACGAGCCGGGGGACGCCCTGCGAATAGCGGTGAACGGCCGCCAGGGCCTCCTCCGTAAAGATCGGACCATCCCCGCCTCCGGCCACCGAGAGGCGGTGGAGGATGTACCGGGCCGTCTCCTCTTCCGAAAGCGAATCCAGGTGGTACCACATGCCCACCCTCTGCCGAAGGGCCCGATAGGTGGGGTGCCTCAGCCTCCGCCTCAGCTCGGGCTGGCCGATGAGCAGGATGGCCATGAGGTTCTCCGTGTCCAGCTGGAAGTTGGACAGGAGCCGGATTTCGTCGAAGGTGGCCTTCCCGGGGATGAGCTGGGCCTCGTCCACCACCAGGACCACCCCCGTCCCCGCCTCGTGAAGTTCGAGGAGCCGGTCGCTCAGGGCGTCCAGGAGGTCCGCCCGGTGGTGGCAGGGCGTGACATCCAGACGGAGGGCCAGTTCCCTCAGGAGCTGGAGGGGCGAGAGGCGCGGGTTGACGACGAGGACGAACCGATCCCGTTCGTTCCGATCCATGAGGGCCCGAGAAAGGGTGGTCTTGCCCGATCCGATCTCCCCCGTCAGAACGGCGATCTCCCGCTCCTCCACGGCGTACTCCAGCCGGGCCAGGGCCTCCTCGTGCTGGGAAGCCATGAAGAGAAAGCGGGGGTCCGGGGTCTTCCCGAAGGGCCTCTCCCTCAGACCGTAAAAGGACTTGTACACGCCGCGTCCTCCGGGGGGCGGGCGGCGCGCGCCCGCGGGCCCTAGGCGAACCCTCTCGCCGCTTCGATGGTGCTGAAGAGGGAGGCCGTGTCGATGACGAGGATGACCTGGTTCTCCCCGACCTCCGTCGCGCCGGCCAGCCCAGGGAGCCTTCCGAAGGTCTTCCCGATGGGGTGAACCACCGTCTCCTGCTCGCCCAGCATGTCGTCCACGACGATGCCGGCCGCCTTGTCGCCCCGCCGGGCCACCACGATGAAAATGCGCTCGTTCTCCCTCGGCCGCGTCCGGGGCAGACGGAACCGCTCCTCGAGCCGCAACAGGGGCAGGGTCACGCCCCGAAGGCTGATGACCTCGCGCTGGTCCACGAGCTGGATTTCCGACTCCGTGGTCCGAAGTGTCTCGAGCACCGAGGAGATGGGGACGGCGAAGGTCTGGTCACAGCACCGAACGATGAGAGACTGGATGATGGCGAGCGTGATGGGGAGAGTGAACTGGAAGGTCGTGCCCACGTTGGGTTCGGACCAGACCGAAAGGGTGCCCTTCAACTGCTCGATGGCCGCCTTGACCGCATCCAGACCCACGCCCCGGCCGCTCACCTCGGTGACCTCGTCGGCCGAGGAGAACCCCGACCGGAAGATCAATTCCATGCACCGCTCGCGGTCCATCTCCTCGCCCGCGCCCACGAGGCCCAGGCGGACCGCCGCGCTCCAGATCTTCTCCACCTGCAAGCCCCGGCCGTCGTCCGTCACTTCGATGACGATGGAGTTGCCCTTTTGGTACGCGCTCACCGCGAGGGTGCCCTCCCGGCTCTTTCCCGCCGAAACCCTCTCGCCGGGCGTTTCGATCCCGTGGTCGATGGCGTTCCGGATGGTATGGATGAGGGGCGTCACCAGCTCGTCCATCATGGTCTTGTCGAGTTCCGTGTCCCCTCCATAGAGCTGGACCGAGACCTCCTTGCCCGCGGCCCGGGCCAGCCGACGGGCCGTCCGGTTCAGGCGGTTGAAAATCTGGTTGATGGGGACGAGACGGATGTCGATGATGGCCCGCTGGAGTTCGCCGAGCTTCTTCTCCATGGTTCGGATCTGTTTGCCGGCATCCGCCGCCAGCTCCCGCTGTCCAGGGAGGGAGGCCACGGCCTCCGCGATGCGCTGAAAGGCCGCCTTCAGCAGGTTCAACTCCCCCACGATGCCCATCACGCCGTCGAGCTTTTCGATGTCCACCTTGACGGTCTTGGCCAGACCGCGCAGGTCCTCCCCCTCGGCCTCCGCGGATTCGACGGCGGCCTCCGCCCCCTCGGCCGCCGACCTGGGCGCCGGGGCGGTCTCCGTCGGAGGCATCAGGTCCTGTACCTCGGCGCCGGCATCGGCCACCAGGGACTGAACCTGGGCGAGGCTCCGCGTCGTCCCGTAGAGGAGCCGGAAGCGCAAGCCTCCATCCCCGGAAGGGTCCATCACGGGCAGGGTGGAGATCACTTCGCCGGCCTCCGAGAGACGTTCCGTCAGGGCCCGCAGGCGCGTGTCGAAATCCGCGAAATCGAACCGGACCAGCACCGCCAGGATCCGATTGCCCTCGGTCATGTTTTCCTTGAGGCGGTGCTCCTCGTACTCCGTGAGCGACTTCAGGGTCTGCTCGTCCAGGAGAAGGCCCCCGCGGGCCTCGGGCTTCGGTTCCGGCGGCGCTCCCACGGCGTGGATGCGGCGGAGGAGGTCCGAGGCCTCGGACCGGACGCCTCCTTCTCCCGCCTCCCCTACCATGGCCCTCAGGTGCGTCCGGCTCTCCCGGAGAAGGGCGAAGAGGTCCGGGGAGAGAGCGGCTTTGCCGAGGCGGATCTTGTCCAGGAGGC
The DNA here is from genome assembly GCA_040752915.1 of Acidobacteriota bacterium. Lineage (NCBI taxonomy): Bacteria > Pseudomonadati > Acidobacteriota > Acidobacteriota bacterium. The sequence goes on along the minus strand of JBFMHB010000051.1, from coordinate 783 downwards.
TCTCGAGGTCGTGGCTCAGGGTGGTGATTTCCTGCAGGCCGAACATGGAAGCGAGGCCCTTCAGGGAGTGCATTTCGCGAAAGATCTTGTTCACGAGGTCGGGCCGGACCTTGCCGGCCGCCTCGTGCTGGGATTGGGCGGCCTCCAAGTCCTCCGCCAGGGCTTCGAGGATGTCCTCGGCTTCGGCCACGAATTCCTGCAGGGCCTTGGCGCGGTTCTTGTCCATGAAGCCTCGGTTACGGAAGGTGCCGCTGGACGAGGTCGATGAGCTCGCCTTCGGTGAAGGGCTTGGTCAGGTACCCCGTGGCCCCGATGGCCAGCCCGCGGCGGCGGTCCTCCTCCGCGGCCTCCGTGGAAATGATGAGGATGGGGACGTCGCGGTACACGGGGTGTTGCCTGAGAAACGATATCAGTTCGAGCCCGTTGATGTCGGGCATGTTGATGTCCGTCAGGATCATGCGGAAGTCGTTCTCGGGAATGAGCTTGAGGGCGGCGAACCCGTTTTCGGCCTCAAAGACGTCCACGGCAAGGTGCTGGTCCAGCGCCGTGGCGATGAGGTTCCGCATGGCGTTGTTGTCCTCCACCACCAGGACCTTGGCTTTCATGCGCTCGCTCCTTGGCCATTATGGCGATGCCCCGTCGAGGCTGTCAACGGTGCGACTTGCCTCAGCTAATTTCTTTCCGAAATGGATTCGTTGCCTCACCTAAGAATCTTGCCGAAAGGAAGTAAACAAGTGGAGGGGCGCCGCCCCCGCAAGGAGGGGTGCTCCAGGATGAGGCTGA
>JBFMHB010000050.1 GCA_040752915.1 Acidobacteriota bacterium | reverse complement strand
CCGCTCCGACCCCCACCGTGGCTCCCCTTCCCGCGGGGAGCGCAGATGCTGGCTCCGCTCGGGACCTACTGAACGCAGGGCGCTTTCCCGAGGCCGCTCGCGCCTTCGCCGCGGCCCTGAGGAACGAGGCGGCCCCTTTCACCATCGATGTGGAGGTGGCCTGCCAGCCCGAAACCCTCGCCAAGGGCCTTTCGGCCGCAGGAGGGGACCCCCGGTTCATGGTCCTTCCCTACGACCTCAAGGGGCGCGATTGCTACCGGGTCATCTGGGGCCATTACCCGGACCGGACCTCGGCGGAGACCGCCCTGGCCTCGCTTCCCGATTTCTTCAAACAGCACGCGAGCCCCCGCGTGGCCACCTGGAAGAGACCAGGGGCCCCCTGAGCCGTGGCCTGGATCCTGGACGGAAACAACGTCCTCGGATTCATCGCCTCCCGGGAGGGGCGGGACCCCGGGCGAGAAGGGCTCCTCCAACGGATTCTGGCCTGCCGAACGCCCCTGCCCCTCACGATCGTCTTCGACGGCCCTCCTCCCGCGGGCGTCGCGGGGGGAACGCGGAGGGGGCGAGTCACCGTCACTTACTCGGGACGCGGTTCCGCCGATGACCTGATTCACGCGCTCGTGCGTCCCGGCGACACCGTCGTGACCGCCGACCGGGACCTGTCCCTGAGGTGCAGGGATCGAAGGGGGAAGGTCATCACCCCCGAGCGGTTCCTTTCAGAGCTCCGCCCCCGGCGCGGCGGGGACGCGGAGAAGCCATCCCCCGCCGGGGTGGACGTTCAGGAGTGGATGAACTTCTTCCGCCGGGGAAGGTGATTTCTCTCCGATGCCACCCACTTCTCAGAGCCGGATGGCCTGCACGCTCCGACTCAGCCTCCGCGCGCCTTCCTGCAGCCTGGTGGCCGACCTCGAGAGTTCTCCGCAGGCCTCCCGCAATCCACCGGCCGCCGAGTTGATCCGCTCCACGGCGCCCAGGATGGAGGAGGCGGCGTCGGCCTGAGAACGGGCCGCCCCCGAGGTCTCCTGGGCCTGCTCCGAGATTCGGCTGGCGGCCTGGCTCATGAGGACGGCTCCCCGGGCCTGTTCGCCCGTCGCGGTCCGAACCTGCGAAGCCACTTCCCTCACTCGCTCCGACTCCTCGTGGAGGAGCCTCGTGGCCCGGATCTCCTGCTCCACGGCCCGTGAAATCTCCTGGATCTGGGAGAAGATGCGCTGGAGGGCGAGCCCCGCGTGGTTTCCGCCCAGGGCAACCTCTTCCGCCGCCGAGGCGATGGTGCGGCTCACCTCCTCCTGCCGCTCCGCGGAGCGGAGGATCGTCGTCAGGGCCTCCCCGGCACGGCGGGACAGGCGGGTGCTCTTTTCCGCCGCGTCGGCCGATCGGCTCACCGAACCGACCATCCTTTCCCGCCCCTCCTGGACGGACTGGACGTGGGACCGGATCTCTTTCACGTTGGCGGCGGTGCGGCGGGAAAGTTCGCGGATCTGCTGGGCCACCACCGCGAAGGGACGGCCGTACTCCCCCGCCCCGGCGGCGATGATGGATGCGTTCAGGGAAAGCAGGTGGGTCTGCTCGCTGATCTCTTGGATCACCTCGGTCACGGACCCGATCCGTCCGAGGACTTCGTGGAGCACCTGGAGATCCTGTCGGCTGCCCTCGATGGCCTGGTGGGTCGCCTGGATCGTCTCTTCCACCTCCCGCACGGCCTCGTGCCCTTCCGAAGCGTCCCGCTTCAGCTCCATGGCCGTGGAGAGGAGTGTGCCGGCATTGACCCGGGTCTCCTCCAAGGTGGCGTCCAGCTCCGTGAAGAAGGAAACCGTTTCCTGACCGCTTCGCTCGAGTTCCGTCGTGGACCTCCCGATCTCCTCCGAAGCGCAGGCGATTTCGTTCGAGGAAGCGGCCGTCTGTTCCACCGACTGGGTCAGCACGTCCGCGTTTCCGGCGATCTCCTCCGTGTTCGCCTGCATCTGCAGAACCGTCGAGGACACCTCCTGAGTCGAGGCGGCCACCTCCTCCATGGAGCGGGAGACCCTCACCGAGGAGTCTTGCGCCCCCCGGACCGCCTCGCGGGTGCGGGCAATGGACCGGGCTTGTTCTTCCGAATCCCTTCCCAGCGAATCCGCGGTCCTGGCCAGCCGGCCGATCTCCTCCTCCACCAGGGCGACCGACCGGGACACCTCGGTGGCCAGGTCCCTCAACCCGGAGAACTGGGTTCGAAGGTTGTCGGACACGGCGCCCAGTTCGTCGTCGGACCACCCCGCCACGGGCTTCCTCAAATCTCCGGCCGCGAGGGAGTGGCTGAAGGCCGCGATCTTGGCGCCGATCCGGCCCAGGTCGCTTCCGAATAACCCGATGTAGCCGCCCATGACGACCAGGGCGACCAGCAGATAGCCGAATCCGACGGTGAAGATGCCGAACATCCTCTTCGGCGCCGTCAATCCCGGCGAGGCCAAGACCACGAGGCCCGTGCCCCCCGGCCCGGGAAGCAGCCGCGCCTGGCCTTTGGGCGTGGAGACCTGGATCTGGTCCTTCCCAATCATCCCCGATCGCCGAAGCCACTTTCGCATGCCCGAAGCTCCCCCGAATGCCCCCTCCGGGTGCTCCGCAAGGGGAGTCCCGGTGGCGTCCACGACCGCCGATTCACAGCCGTCGGGAGTCCCGGCCCGCAGGACATCGAGCCAGCCTTCTTTCCCGGTCCCTTCCAGCCGGTCGAGGAGGCCCCGGATCTGGGTCTCCGAACTCCGAAGGACCCCCGCTTGAATCGCACGGGCCATCTGGGCGTACAGGAGCACGCCGAAGGCGAGAAAGACGAGGGAGTTCATTCCGAACACCACGACCACCAGTTTCCTGGAGAGGGAGATGCGCCGGGAGGCCACGTCGGGGGTCCGCTCGAGCAGGAGCTGGACCTCCTCCATCACCGGTTCCAGGCGGGCCTTGTTGATGTAGTAGGAAAGGACGAGCGCGATCATGACGATGATGCTCGTCGTGAACAACAAGGTGACCATGGACAGGACCGTCCCGACGAGCCATATCTGGTCGGCGGCCAGCAGGAGCACGGCGCTGAAGGCCCAGAGCAGGAGGTTCGCGCGGGTGGAGCGGGAAAGGTGCGAGGAGAGCGCGAGGTATGTGTCCCGCAGTTCCGACTGGGAGAGCGCTCTCCCGGCCCGGCGGGCCGAAAGGTAGTTCCGAAGCGGGGGCAGGAGGTGCCGCTTGAAATACCAATTGGCTGGAATCCGGGTGATGCCGTAGATCACGAAGGCGGCCAGAAAGTACTCTCCCGTGAACGGAAGGGTGGCCGGGAGGACCACGATGAAGTATCCGAAGGCGGTGACGACCCCCGCGACCACGGGGATCAGCTCAAGAAGCCAAGTGGGAAGCCTCAGAATCAAGGAGCGCAAGGCCACCTCCCATGGACCCGCGACGGATCGGAGCCGCCGGAGCGGCTTCCGATCGGCGGGTCGGATCGGGAAGTCCGAGGCCTCCCGCCCTCATACGATCTTAAGCGCGGAGGCCTGCACCGGCAAGACCGGCCCTACGCGGGCGGTCCCTTCCGGATGGGACTTGGTGCCCCGTTCCTTGAGAGGCCGGCGGATTTCGCCTATACTCAGGTTTCTCCCGGAGAGGACCGAATTGGACATCCCCAGCGAACTCATCGAGCGCATGAAGAGCCGCGACCCGGGGGCCTTCGAGGAGTTCTTCGGCCAGTACGGGGACCGCCTCCTCAACTTTGGCCTGCGGATGTGCGGGGACCGCGAGGACGCGCGGGAGGTCCTTCAGGAGACCCTCCTCAAGACCTTCGAATCCATCGGAACCCTGAAGAACCCGGGGGCCTTCGCGGGCTGGCTGTACCGCATCGCCCACAACGCGTGCCTGATGCGGCGGCGGCGCTCCAAGTTCCTCAAGGAAGAGGTGGAACTGGACGAAGCCCTTCCCGACCCGCATGCGACCGCCCAGCCCCTGCCGTGGAACCGCCTCCCGGACCAGGCCGTCCTGGACTCCGAGCTTCGTGAGCGGTTGCGCCAGGCCATCCTGGACCTTCCGGACGGATACCGTTCGGTGCTGGTCCTGAGGGACCTCGAAGGACTCGACACGGACTCCGTGGCCTCCGCCCTAGGGCTCAACAAGGATGTGGTGAAAATGCGCCTGCACCGGGCACGCGGCAAGGTCCGAAACGCCCTCGAAGCCTACCTCCGCAACCGTCCCACCGCCGCCTGACTGCCCTCCCTTCCCTCGGTCCGCCCCGCCATCCCCCTCGCGCTCCCCGGGCGCGAGGCAGGCCGAAAGCAAGACGCTCTTGCGGAGGATGGCACCTCCCTGCGGAAGCGACCCGCAGGAATACCGGCCCCGCCTGGCCGGTTCGGCTTCCTCTCGGGAGGCCTCCATGATTCGCGTGAGGAAATCGGAAGATCGGGGCTCCTTCGACTTCGGGTGGCTGGATACCCGCCACACATTCTCCTTCGGGGACTACCTCGATCCCGAACATATGGGGTTTCGGGTCTTGAGGGTTTTGAACGAGGACCGGGTCCGCCCGGCGGAGGGGTTTCCCACCCATTCCCACAGGGACATGGAAATCCTCACGTGGGTTCTGTCCGGCGCCCTGGAACATCGGGACAGCCTGGGCAACGGCTCCGTCATCCGCCCGGGTGAGATCCAACGGATGGGAGCGGGGACGGGAGTCTCCCATAGCGAGTTCAACGCGAGCTCGACGGAGCCCGTCCACTTTCTGCAAATCTGGATTCACCCGGCCCGAAGGGGCCTGACGCCGGCCTATTCCCAGGAGGCATTTCCGGAAGGGGACTTGTTGAACCGCCTGAGGCTGGTGGCCTCCCCGGAGGGCGCCCAGGGCTCCGTCGCCATCGCCCAGGATGCCAGGGTCTACGTGGGGCGGCTGGAGTCGGGTGCGTCCCTCTCCCACCCGCTCCCCACCCACCGGCACGCCTGGGTGCAGGTGACCCGGGGGCCTCTATCCTTGAACGGGATCCTCCTTTCCGCCGGGGATGGAGCGGCCGTATCCGGCGAGTCGATCCTCGCGATCCGGTCGGCGGAGGCATCCGAAGTCATCCTGTTCGACCTGCCGTAGGATCCGGTGGAGCGAAATTCCATGCACGCCGGCGGGAGGCGAGGTCAATCCGCGTAGACCACGCGTCTCTGACCCGGACGGAGTTCTCCGGCCAGGAACGGTTCCTCCCCGCGGGCCCGCAAGCCGGCCAGGAGGGCGTCAACCTGTTCCCTTTCGACCACCAGAAGCATGCCAACGCCCAGGTTGAAGGTCCTCCGCATGTCCTCCTCGGGCACTCTGCCCTCCCGGCGGATGTACCCGAAGATCGGCGGCTCCGTCCACCCGGCCGGGCGAACGAGCGCCTCCACCCCCTGAGGGAGAATGCGAGGGAGATTGTCGGGGATTCCGCCACCGGTGATGTGGGCCATCCCCCTCAGGCCCGAAGCCGGCTTCAAGAGGGGCCGGAGAACGGGCAGGTAGGACCTGTGGACGGCCAGCAGGGCCTCTCCGACGGTGGTCCCCAAATCTTCCAGACGGGTGTCCGCGCGGAAGCCCTTGACCTCGAAGAGAAGCTTCCGGGCGAGAGAATAGCCGTTCGTATGGAGGCCGTTGGAGGGCAAGCCCACGAGCACCTGGCCCGGCGCGATCTCCCGCGGATACAGATGGTCCTTCAAGACCCGGCCCACGATGAATCCGGCCAGGTCGAAGTCGGCGCCCTGGTAAAGGCCGGGCATTTCGGCCGTCTCGCCGCCCAGGAGGGCGCAGCCGTTTTCCCTGCAACCCTCGGCAAGCCCGGAAACGACCTCCACGAGTCGCTCGGGGTCGAGCCTGCCGGCGGCGAAATAGTCGAGGAAGAAGAGCGGTTCCGCGCCCTGCACGAGGATGTCGTTCACGCAGTGGTTCACGAGGTCGCGGCCCACCGTGTCGAACCGTCCGGCCATCTCGGCGACCTTGAGTTTTGTCCCTACTCCGTCGGCCGAGGCGACGAGCACGGGCCCCGACGGGTCCGAGGGGTCCAGGGCGAACAGGCCCCCGAAAAGGCCGATGTCCGAAAGGACGCCCCTCGTGAAGGTGGACTTGGCGAGTTTTTTTACGCCCTCCAACCCCCGGTCTTGGGCATCGATGTCCACGCCGCTGGATTTGTAGGTCAGTCCCGTGTCCTTCATGCCTCACCCGCAAGGTCCTCCCCGGCTCCCACACGTTCCCGTTCCGGGACCGCGGGATCCGGGGCCCGCCTTCAGACTCGAAACGCCTGAATCTCCCGCCGGAGCACGTTGGCGCTCCGCTGGAGCGTGGAGGCCGCCGCCGTGAGGTCCGCAAAGGCCTTCTCAATGGCCTGGGCGACGCCCGCCACTTCGACCATGGCGTCGCTGATGGCCTTGGCCTCCTGGGCCTGGGCCTGGATGGCCTGGTTGGTCTTGCGGCTGTCCTCCATGATCCTCGTCACGGCCTCGCTGATGACCCGGGAGCCCTTGGCCTGCTCCTCCGTGGCGTTCCGGAGCTGCCCCGCCACCTCGCGCACACGCTCCGCCTCGTCGTTCAGGAACCGGGTGGAGGCCGCCTGCTCCTGCGTGGCTCGGGCGATACCCTCCATCCTCTCGAAGATCTCGTGCATGGCCCGGCTGGCCGATTGGCCTCCGTGAGCCAGTTCCTCCGCGGCGGAGGCGATTCGCTTGCTCATCTCTTCTTGGGTGGAGGCGGATTCGAGGATGGTCCGGAGGGCCACGCCGGCCTGGCGGCTCAGGACCGTGCTGGCGTCCACCACCCGGAAGGTGTGGTCCATGGAGGCGGCCATTTCACCCCCGCTTTCCGTGAGCTTCGAGATAACCGAACGAATCTCCTTGGCGTGGCCCGCCGTGCGCGAGGAGAGCTCCCGAATCTGCGTGGCCACCACGGCGAACGGCTTTCCGTGTTCGCCCGCCCCGGCGGCGATGATGGAGGCGTTCAGGGAGAGGAGGTTGGTCTGCTCCGTCACCTCCTGGATGACGCTCACGATCCGGCCGATCTTCTCGATGGAGTCCATGAGTTCCCGCAGGGTGGCCCGGCTCACCTCGCTGGCGTTTCGGGTCTTGAGGATCCCGTCCTCCACGGCGGCGACGGAGGAAAAACCGGCCTCCGCGTCCTGGGTGACCTTGCCGGAGGCTTCCGCGAGGGCCTTGGAGTTCCGGCGGGTCTCCTCCAGGGAGGCGTCCAGCTGGGTGAGAAAGGACACGGCCTCCTGCCCCGAGCCGTGGAGGCGGTCCGTGGCCTCCTTGATCTCGTCCGCGCTGGAGGCGATCTCGTTGGACGAGGAAACCGTGGCTTCGACGGACTGGATGAGGACATCCGCGTTGCGGGCAATCTCCTCCACGCTGGCCTGCATCTCCAAAATGGCGGAGGACACCTCCTGCGTCGAACTGGCCACCTGGTCCATGGCGGCGGATACCTGGACCATCTTGGCTTCCATGGTCCTCACGGCCTCCGTCGTCTTTCCGGCGGACCGGGTCTGGGAGGCCACGAGCTGGTGGAGCCCTCCCACAACCTCCGCGGTCTTCGACACCTCCACCTCGACGGCCGAGGAGGCGCCCGAGACCTCATGGGTCATCTTTCGAAGTCCCTGGAAGGTGGACCGGAGGTTGTCCGCCATCTGCCCCATCTCGTCGTCGGACCAGATGGCCGGGATTCGGGTCAGGTCTCCGGAGGCGAGGCGTCGGCTGTACTCCGCCGTCCGGGACAGGGCACGGCCCGTGTCGCGGCTAAGCCACAGAATGTACCCGCTCAGGACCACCAGGGTCCCCACGAGGAAACCCACTCCGGTTGCGCTCACGTTCTTCAGCACCGACCGGAGGGAAGACCGCTGGGCCAGCAAGACCGCCGTCCGGTCCCCCCCGAGCGGAAACACGGCGACGGGACCCCAGTTCGTGGGCAGCACCCGGCTCTCGTTCGCCCCTCGGCCTGCTTCCAAACCCGCTGCCAGGGATTCGGCCCGGTAATCCCCCTCCGTCTGGCCCAGGACGGTCCCGTCGGCCTGGACGGCCACGAGGGTCCACAGGCTGTCGGAGCGGGACGAGAGGATCCGGGGCCACTCGGCTGGGTCCGCGGCCCGGAGCTGTGAGACGAGCGAGCCGGCGGGATCCACGCCCGCCTTCACCGCGAAATCGGCCAGACCCAGCGTGAGCCGGGAATAGATGAGCACGCCGAAGCCCAGGAAGGCGAGGACGGTCAGCAGGACGATGGAGGCCCCCACCTTGCCCCCGAAGGAGAGGCGCCATTTGGACACGTCCGGCAGGTGGTCGAGGTTGGCCTGGATCTCCTCGATCAGCGGCCGGGTCTGCCGCTGGAGGAGAAAGTACGTGAAGCCCAGCGAAACGGAGGCCGCGATGGCGCCGGTGAAGAGGACGCCCAGGAAGGCGACCCATGTGCGCTGAAGGAAGATGAACACGATGGTGGCGAGCACGAGCCCCGCCACGGCCCACGCGATCCCGCTGACGACCTGGTGCCTCAGGACATGGGAGGCCAATGCCCGGTAAAAGGCCTCGAGCTCCTGCCGCGAGAAGGTCTTGCCCGACCTCTTGCCCCTTTTGTAGGCCAGGATGGGTGGCAGGAGCTTGACCCGCATGTACCAGGTGATCAGGATCCGGTCCACGACCAGAAGAACCAGGACCACCAGAAGGTACTTTTCCCAGTACGGCCGGGTGTTGGGCACAACCGTCAGGAAGTAGACGACGGCGACGAACAGGGCGAACAAGATGGGCAGGAGATCGTACAAGAACTTCTGCGTACGGCTGGTCCAACCCGACATTTCGACACCCCCTGGGCGCCGGACCTCGACTGTGGACCGGGTTGTTACAGTATACCGGCCTGCCGCGAGGGCTCGCAAGAGCGAACGCGGGGACGCGGGGCGACGGGGGATTCGAGTGCCAGATGGCCCGGGCAGAGGATCGGTGGGCCTGCTGGGGGAACGAGAATCAGCCCCGCTCCTTCTCGAACAGGGTGCGCTGGGCTCCGCGCGGCGGCTTCCAGGCCACGGGGTAGGGCCCGCCAAAACAGGCGTAGCAGGCTTTCCCCAGGGTTCGTCCCGCCGCTTCGTGGAGGCCTTCCGGGCTCAAATACCCGAGGCTGTCGGCTCCCACGAAGTCCCGAATGGCCGGAAGGTCCATGTTGGCCGCCAACAGTTCCGAACGCTCCGGCGTGTCGATGCCGTACACGCAGGGGTTCACGATGGGCGGGCTGGAGAGGCGCAGGTGGACCTCGGTGGCCCCGGCGTCCTTGACGAGCCGGACGATCTTCCGCGAGGTGGTTCCCCGCACGAGGGAGTCGTCCACCAGCACCACGCGCTTTCCCTCCAGGAGACCCGGGACGGCATTGAGCTTGAGCCGTGCCGAAAAGTCCCTCATGGACTGCCGGGGAGCGATGAAGGTGCGGCCAACGTAGTGGTTCCGGATGAGCCCCATGACCAGCGGCAGGCCGCTCCGCTCGGAGAAGCCGACGCCGGCGGGGATTCCCGAATCGGGCACCGGGACGACGATGTCGGCCTCGGCGGGCTGCTCCTCGGCCAGCCTCCGGCCCAGTTCGGTTCGAACCGGAAAGACCACTTTTCCGAAGAGGTTCGAGTCCGGCCGCGCGAAGTAAACGTACTCGAAAATGCAGGGGACGGCGGCGCCATGCCGGAAGGGGAAAATGGACCGCTGACCCCCCTCCGTAACCACGACCATTTCGCCGGGCTCCACCTCCCGGATATAGCGGGCCTTCAAGAGATCCAGGGCGCAGGTCTCGGAGGCGAACACGGGGCTTCCCTCGAGTTCCCCCAGTACCAGGGGCCGGAACCCCCACGGGTCCCGGACGGCCACCAGGGAGTCCCGGAACAGGACGAGGAGGCTGAAGGCCCCCTTGAGGGACCGCAGGCTGTCCACCAGCGCATCGACGGGATCCTGCTGCCCGGAGCGGGCGAAGAGGTGGAGGATGACCTCCGAATCCGTCGTGGAGGCAAAGATGGCCCCGTGGCGCTCGAGGTCCTCCCGGAGGCTCAGGCCGTTGACGAGGTTCCCGTTGTGGCACAAAGCGACTTCCCCGTGCTGGGTCCGCGCCACGATGGGCCCGGCGTTTCGCAATTGGGAGCTCCCGGAGGTGGAGTATCGAACGTGGCCCACCGCCGTCGGACCCGGGAGCCCCGACAGGTCGTTCCCCCCGAACACGTCCGAAACGAGGCCCATCCCCTTGTGGACGTGCAGGTCGGCCCCGTCCGAAGTGGCCACCCCGGCCGATTCCTGGCCGCGGTGCTGTAGGCCGTAAAGGCCGTAGACCGTGATCCGGGCCGCCTCGGGGTGGTTGTAGAGACCGAAGATCCCGCACATGGAGGGCCTCCCTGGAGACGACTCCGGCCTGAGCCGGGGACCTACCCGACCACGGAGTCCAGACCGCGGCTCCAGATCTCCCGGATCCGTGAAACCGAGAGGTCCACGAGGGTCTTCCCGTCCACTTCCACGGTGAACCTCCCCGGCGTCACCCTGCCCACGACCGCGGCGGGCACCGACGCCCGGCCGGCGGCCTCCAGGAGCCTGGGAAGGTCCCCGGGGCCGCAGGTGACGAGGGCGCGGGAGGCGTCCTCCCCGAAGAGAAGGGCCGCCGGCTCCAGCCCGCCCGAGGCCAGCCGGAGGCGCACGCCGGAATCCGAGCGGGGAGCGAGACACCCTTCCGCGGCGGCCAGGGCGAGGCCCCCTTCGGAGCAGTCGTGGGCCGAGCGCGCGATCCTTTCGGAGGCGAGGTGCTGCAGGAGGTCTTGCAGGGCCCGTTCTTTCAAGAGGTCCAGGGGCGGGACGGGAGCGGCCTCGACCCCGTGGAGGAGCCACAGGTAGGACGATCCGCCCAGGTGGCCCTTCGTCTCCCCCAGGAGGACCACGGCGTCTCCCTCCGTTTGAAACCAGGGCTCCAGACGGCGGTCCACGTCCTCCAACAACCCCACCATCCCGATGGTCGGCGTGGGGTAGATTCCCGTCCCGTTGGTCTCGTTGTAGAAGGAGACGTTGCCGGAGACCACGGGCGTTTCGAGGGCCCTGCAGGCCTCGGAAACCCCGTCCACGCACCGCGAGAACTCCCACATGACGTCGGGCCGCTCTGGATTCCCGAAGTTAAGGCAGTCCGTGATCGCGAGGGGCTTGGCTCCCGCGCAGGAGACGTTGCGCGCCCCTTCCGCCACGGCGTGGGCCCCTCCCAGGTACGGGTCCAGGTGACACCATCGGGGATTCACGTCGAGGGACAGGGCCACGGCGCGCCGGGTCCCCTTGATCCGCACGATGGCGGCGTCGCCGCCGGGGCCGAGCACCGTGTTGGTCCGGACGGATTGGTCGTACTGCGTGTACACCCACCTCCTGGAGCAGAGGTCGGGGTGGCCGAGGAGGCGGAGGAGGGCCTCCTCGGGGGCGACGGCGCCGAGGACCTCGCCTCCGGGCACGGGCACGCCGCGCGGGAGGGCCGGGGCCTCCCTCGGCCGGTCATAGACGGGGGCCTGGTCGCTCACGGGGCCCACGGGCATGTCCACGACCTTCTCCCCGCGCCAGTAAATCTCCGCGCGGCCCGTGTCCGTCACCTCTCCGATGGCCACGGCGTCCAGGGCCCACTTGGAAAAGACCTCTTTCACCCGCCCCTCTCGTCCCCGCTGGGCCACGATGAGCATGCGCTCCTGGGATTCGGAGAGGAGCAATTCGTAGGGGGTCATCCCCTCCTCGCGCATGGGCACGCGGTCGAGGTCGAGCCGGATCCCCGACCCGGCGCGGCCCGCCATTTCGAAGGAGGAGGAGGTGAGCCCCGCCGCACCCATGTCCTGGATGCCCACGATCACGTCCTCCTCCATGAGTTCCAGGCAAGCCTCCAGGAGGAGCTTCTCGGTGAAGGGGTCCCCCACCTGGACGGTGGGCCTCTTCTGCTCTGTCTCCTCGGAGAATTCGGCGCTGGCCATGGTGGCGCCGTGGATGCCGTCCCGTCCGGTCTTCGAGCCCACGTAGAGGACCGGATTTCCCACGCCGCTGGCATAGCCCCGGAAGATCCGATCCGCCCGAAGGAGGCCGAGGGTGAACGCGTTCACGAGGATGTTTCCGTCGTAGCAGGGGTGAAAGACCACCTGGCCGCCCACCGTGGGGATGCCCACGCAGTTGCCGTAGTCACCGATGCCCGCGACGACGCCCCGCACGAGGTGGCGGGTCTTCGGGTGGTCGGGGCGCCCGAAGTGAAGGGAGTTGAGGTTGGCGACGGGGCGGGCCCCCATGGTGAACACGTCCCGCAGGATGCCTCCGACTCCCGTTGCGGCCCCCTGGTAGGGTTCGATGTAGGAAGGATGGTTGTGGGACTCCATCTTGAAGCAGACGGCCCATCCCTCCCCCACGTCCACGACGCCCGCGTTCTCCCCCGGACCCTGAAGCACGCGGGGCCCCGAGGTGGGAAACCGCCGGAGGTGGATCCTGGAGGACTTGTAGGAGCAGTGCTCGCTCCACATGACCGAAAAGATTCCCAATTCGGGGTAGGTGGGCACCCTGCCGAGAATGGCGAGGATTCTCTCCCACTCTTCTTCGGTCAGTCCGTGCTGAAACGCAAGCTCTTTCGTCACTTTGGGGTCGGCCACGGTTCAACTCCGAACAAGGCCCTCGGGGGGCCGTGAGTGTTGCCACGGAGGGCTCCCGAAAGCGGCGCGATCCGCCCGGCACGGGCGCCGCCTGGTAAGGCCCTCCCTTCGGGCCGTCACGAGCCCAGGGCCCGGAGGGCCGAGCGGAGGATGGCGGCTCCGTCGGAAGAGCCCATGAGGGGCTCGCTGGCCCGCTCCGGATGGGGCATCATCCCCAGCACGTTCCGACCTTCGTTGAGGATGCCCGCGATGGCCTCCACGGACCCGTTGGGGTTCCACTCCGGCTTCAAACTTCCATCGGGGGCGGCGTAGCGGAAGGCCACCCGGCCCTCCCCGTTGAGCCGCCGAAGCGTATCCGGATCGGCGAAGTAGTTTCCGTCTCCGTGCGCGATCGGGACCCTCAGAAGACTGCCCTCGGAGATTCCGGAAGTGAAGGGGGAAGCGGACGTCTCGCACCGCAGGTAGACGTCCTGGCAAAGGAAGGTGAGGGTCTGGTTCTTCAGGAGGGCTCCCGGGAGAATACCCACCTCGCAGAGGATCTGAAAACCGTTGCAGATTCCGAGAACCAGGCCCCCTCTCCGGGCGTGGGCGATGACGGCCTCCATCACGGGCGTCCGCGCCGCCATGGCCCCACAGCGCAGGTAATCTCCGTAAGAGAATCCTCCGGGGAGAATGACCAGGTCCGCCCACGAGAGGTCCCGCTCCGTGTACCAGACCATCCGGCTGCGGGCCGCAGAGAGGCGCAGAGACCACTGTTCCGCGTCGTGGTCGCAATTGCTCCCGAGAAACTCGACGACGGCGATGTTCATGGCGCGAGGACCTCGACGCGGAAATCCTCGATGATCGGGTTGGCCAGGAGCTTCCGGCAGTAGGCTTCAACCCGGCCCTTCGGGTCCTCGCCCCCGGGGAGGTCTCCGGTCTCGATGTCGAAGAACTTGCCCTGCCGGACCGAGGAGACCTCCTCGAATCCGAGCGTCTTGAGGGCCTGCTGGACGGCTTTGCCTTGAGGGTCCAGGACCGCGGGCTTGAGAAATACGTGGACGCGAGCCTTCATGCACTCACCTCGATTTCCGGGGGGCGGGCCCAGGGAGCGCCCGTTCGCCGCTTCGAGGTTACTTTACCAAAGCCCGGCCCCACCGAACAGGCCCCGGGGAGGGCCGGAGGGTGGAAATGATGCGGGGTCCAACCTATGTTCAGGAGGATGAGGCTCGACTCGGGGGCTTGGGGGACCGGCGGGAGGTCCGCATGAAGCGCCGAGAGTCCGTAGAGGCTGGGATGTTCGTCCGCCGGTACGGGCCCTCTCGGGGAGCCCGGGGGGAGATCCTCTTCATCCATGGCCTGGGGGACTGGGGCGAGACCTTCGAGGTCCTCGTGGGGCACCCCGCCCTCGGCCGGTTCCGGCTCCTCGTTCCCGACCTTCCCGGCTACGGCCGGTCGCCCTTGACGGGGGATCCTGCCGGACTCGATGCTCTGGCGGACTTTCTCGCGGCCTGGCTGAGGTCCCGGGGCAAAGGCCCCGTGGCGGTCGTCGGCCATTCCATGGGCGGAGTTCTCGGACAGATCCTGGCCGAGCGGAATCCGGAATGCGTATCCATCCTGGTGAACGTCGAAGGAAACATCTGCGAGGAGGACTGCACGTTGAGCCGGGCCGTGACGGTCTACGGCCCGGACGATTTCCTGAGGGAGGGCCTGGATCAGATCCGCCTCGAGGCCTCCCTCATGGCGCAATCCGACCCAAGCGTGGTCGTGTTCGCGAGGGGGCTCAGACTGTGCGACCCCCGCGCCTTTTACCTCCACGCCCGGGAGATCGTGGAACTCTCGAGGAGGAACGACCTGGCCCGGAGGATGGCGGCGCTCCCCCTCCCGGCCTGCTTCCTCGCCGCCTCTCCCAAGGGAGCCAGTCCGCGCGCCATCGCCCTGCTCCGGTCCGCCGGGGCGCGCCTGGTGATCATGGAGGATTGCGGCCACTGCCCCTTCCACGACCGACCGGACGAGTTCGGTACGCTCCTCGGGGAGATCCTCGAAGCGGCCGGGCAATAGCTGGGCCCGGATCAGGCAGGCGGGCCGACGCGCACGGGGTCGTTCCGTCCGCGACTGGGGGGAGGGATTCGCCTGCGCCAGGGCACCCGGCCGCCCCGCGACGGGCGACGGGTCCCGACCCGGTCCCCTACTCGAAGACCCGTTCGAAAATCTCGTCCACGTGGGCCAGGAAGGGACGGGGGTCGAAGGCCTTGGAAAGTTCCTCCCTGGAAATGCGGGCGGCCACTTCGGGTTCCGCCACAAGGAGATCCAGGAAGTCCCCTTCACCCTTCCAGGTTCTCATGGCGCAGTCCTGGACCCGGGCATAGGCGTCCTCGCGGCTGAGTCCGGCCCGCGTGAGGGCCAGCAGCACCTTCTGGCTGTACAGGAGGCCGCGGGTCTTGTTGAGGTTGGCCTCCATGGCCTCGGGGTAGGTGTGGAGACCCACCAGGATTTGCCCCATCCTGTGGAGCATGTAGTCCAGCAGGGTCGTCGCGTCGGGGAGGATCACCCGCTCAGCGGACGAGTGGGAGATGTCCCGCTCGTGCCAGAGGGCCACGTCCTCGAAGGCGGGAACGAGATAGGCCCGAAGGAGCCTCGCCAGTCCCGTGACATTCTCGCATCCCACCGGATTGCGCTTGTGGGGCATGGCCGATGAGCCCTTCTGCCCCTCCGAGAAGGGCTCCTCCACCTCCCGCACCTCGGTTCTCTGGAGATGGCGGACCTCGGTGGCGATCTTCTCCAGGGTGGCCCCGCACAGGGCGAGAGCCGACAGGACCTCGGCGTGGCGGTCTCGCTGGATGACCTGGGTGGAGATCGGGTCCGGCTTCAGCTGGAGCTTCCGGCACACGAGCTCCTCCACGGCGGGCGAAAGGTGGGCGAAGGTGCCCACGGCCCCGGAGAGCTTTCCCACCGCGATGGTCTCCCGGGCGGCTTTGAGCCGCCTGCGGTTCCTGCCCATCTCCGCGTACCAGAGCGCGAACTTCAGGCCCAGGGTCGTGGGCTCCGCGTGGATGCCGTGGGTGCGACCCACGACGATCCGGTCCTTGAACTCCAGGGCCCTTCGCTTGAGCACTTCGCGGAAGTTGTCCACCTCTTCCAGGATGAGGTCCAGGGCGTCGCGGGTCATGATGGCCAGCGCCGTGTCCACCACGTCGGAGGAAGTAAGGCCGTAATGAAAGTAGCGGCTGAGGTCCCCGATGGACTCGCTCACGGACGTGGTGAAGGCGATCACGTCGTGCTTGACGCGCGCCTCGATCTCGTCGATCCGGCGCACGTCGAAGCGCGCCCTGCGGGCGATCTCGTCCGCGGCCTCCCGGGGAACGAGCCCCATCTGAGCTTGAGCCGAAAGGGCCGCCAGCTCAACCTTGAGCCAGGTCGCGAATCGGTTCTGGTCGGACCAGTGGGCCGCCATCGTCGGCCGCGTGTATCTTGGGATCATGAGGACCTCCCGGGCTCATTCTACATCAAGGAAAGACGCCTCCCGAGCTCATGCCTGGTTCCCCGGTTCCATGTCCTCCTACCCTTCCCACGCCTCCACGGGGGAGTCCTGTTGCGCGACCCTCAGGGGGACCCTCCGGCCCCCGAGGGCCTCCCGCGCGGAGAGCAGGGCCATGTGGGGCTGGTTGTTTTCCCGGGAAAGGTGCATGAGATAGACCGCCTGAAGATCCCCGTGGACGCATCCGGCCAGGAGAGTACCCGCCTGATCGTTGGAAAGGTGTCCCAGCCTCCCTCGGACCCGGATCTTCACGTCCAGAGGATACGAACCCCTCATCAGAAGGTCGGGATCGTGGTTGAACTCCAGGAGGATGCAATGGGCGTCCCGGAGGCGCTCCCGGACCAGGGCCGTGGGGGTTCCCAGGTCCGTGGCCTGGACGGCCCTCACGCCGGCGGATTCCACAACGAAGCCGAAGCAGGAGGCCGCGTCGTGCGGAAGGGGAAAGGGGGTCAGGCCCAGGGGGCCCAGCTGGACCCGTACACCTCCCCGAAGGGGCTCCACGGAGCGGGCCTCCACGCCGCAACGGGCCAGCGCCGCCCAGCTCTCGGGTGCGATGAACAGAGGGACCCTGCGCCTCTTGAGAAAGACCCGCAGGCCCTGGACGTGGTCCGTGTGTTCGTGGGTGATGAACACGCCCGAAAGCTCATCGGGCTCGATGCCCTCCTCCCGGAGAGCGAAGGTGAGCCGCCGGGCCGACACGCCGCAGTCGAGAAGGACGTGCGTGCCCCCCGCGCTATACAGGGCGGCATTCCCTCCGGAGCCCGATGCGATCACGCGCACCCGGAGGCTCACGGCGGGGGCTCCCCGGGGCGCGACGGCCCGGACGGCGGGGCGGGGTGGGGGCACGCAGGGAGGAGAGGGCTCCCCCATCCGCGGTGGAAAGGTCTCTCTGCCGCGCCGCCGGGGCGCTTCGAGGCCATCCTCCCGCCTTCCCACTCCGGCAACATGCGTCCCGCCTCAAGTTCCCGTGTGACCGAAACCACCCGCGCCCCGTTCCGTGGGGGTCAGTTCATCGGCCTCGATGACCTCGCACCGGGTCACCGGGGAAACGACCATCTGTGCGATCCGGGCCCCCCGTTCCACCGTGTAGGGCTCCTCCCCGAGATTGCACAGGATCACGCACACCTCCCCCCGGTAGTCGGAATCCACGGTCCCTGGGGCATTGAGAAGCGTCAGTCCGTGCCGGATGGCGAGGCCGGACCGGGGCCGGACCTGGCCTTCAAACCCATCCGGAATCTCCCATGCGAAGCCCGTGGGAATGAGACGTCGTTCGCCGGGCTTGAGGACCACGGACTCCTGCACGGCGGCGCAGAGGTCGAAGCCGGCGGAGGACGGCGTGGCGGCGGACGGCACAGGCAGCCCACGGCCGTGGGCAAGCCGCAGGAGCCGCACGGGCGGACAGCCGTTCATGATCGCTCCAAGATCCCCAGGGCTCCGGACCGGAGGGCAGACGCCCTTCCCAGGACGAAGACCAGGCCGTTTTCCGGTACGAACAGTCTGCGGGCGGCCCGGGCGACCGCCGCCGCGGTTACCCTCCGGATGCCCTCGAGGGCCTCTTCCACGGGCTTCTGCCTGCCGAAGTACAACTCGTTTCTCGCGAGGCGCCCCATACGGGAGGCGGGGGACTCCAGAGACAGGATCAATCCCCCCAGAAGGTTGTCCTTTGCGAGGGCGACCTCTTCCTCCGCCAGGCCTTCCTTTACCACGCCCGCCAGAACCTCCAGGGTCTCCTCCACGGTCCGCCTCGCCTTGTCGTGGCTGGAGGCCGCCTGGATGGTGAAGAGGCCCGTGTCCGTGTAGAGCATGTGCTCCGCGGAAATCGAATAGACAAGGCCCCGCTTCTCGCGGATCTCCGTAAACAGCCGGGAGGACATGGTCCCGCCCAAGCAGTTGGCCAGCACCATCAGCGTGTGCCGGGTGGGACCGTCCGCCGCGGGAGCCTCGAATCCGAGGACGATCTGTGCCTGCTCAAGGTGTTTTCTTTCCTGAACGCCCTGGCCGGGGCGGAAGGCGGGGGGCCTCTCGCCCCTCGACGGGCGCTCTTTCAGGCCTCCGAGATGGCGCAGGACCTGATCCCGGATCTCCTTCAGGGACGTGTCGCCGGTGGCGGTCACGACCAGATATTGGGGCTGGATCATGGAGCGGTAGTGTTGCAGGAGCCTCCGCCTCGTCATGGAGGTCACGGAAGCGGTGGTGCCCTGGATCGGCCTCCCCAGCGGGTGGCTCGGGTAGGCCCTCTGGAGAAAGAGGTCGCCCGCGAGGTCGCTGGGAGTATCATTGATCATGCTGATTTCTTCCAGAATCACGCCCCTCTCCCTCTCCATCTCCTCCTCGGGGAAAGTGGCGTTCACCAGCATGTCGCACAGCACTTCAAAGGCCTCCGGGAAATGGGCCTTCTGAACCCGGAAATAAAAGCCCATGATCTCCCTGGAGGTGAACGCGTCCAGCACGCCGCCCATTCGGTCGAAGGTCTTGTAGATCTCGGTGTACGTGCGGGTCGGGGTGCCCTTGAAGACCAGGTGTTCCACGAAGTGGCTGGCCCCGTGGGTGGCCGGGCTCTCCTGCCGGGAGCCCCGCTTGACCCAAACGCCGGCCGTCACCGATGGAAAGTGGGGCATCCGCTCCACGACCAGCGTCAGGCCATTCGGAAGAACCGCCCGTTCCACGCGCGTTCCGTCCATCACGCACCTCCCGGCGACGTCTCAGCATACCACGGCGGCGAAGCCCAGGACCCGGAGCGGGCGCGGCGCCCGGAAATTCCCGAGCCACGCCCTACGTTGAGGAGAGCGAGTGGTGTGTTCCTCCTCAAAGAAGAAGGAGCCTGTCCGGCATGAAAGGACTCAGTCTATTATCCGCTCTCGGTGTGTCCCTGATCCTCATCAACCCGAGTTCCGCGGCCGCCTTGGCCCCCGCATCGCTGGAAGTGGTGGCCCCGCCGGTCCTCTCCGCGGCAACCGTCAACACGATCCGTCTCATGGTGGATTTGCCGGAGGGTGGCTCCGCCCACCTCGCCCTTCGGGCCGAACTCGAAGAGGGCGACCTCCAGGCTGCATTCCTCGAGCGCGCCGTGGATCTCGCGCCCGGGATGAGCGTTCTCGAGTGGAACGTGCCCCCGGAGGCGTTCTCCGCCTTTCCCGTCCCCTGCGACCTCCTGCTTTCGGCCGAAGTGAGCCTGGCCGACGGAAGGGTTCTCGAGGCCGACGCGGAGGTCAGCCTCCTCTTCGAATCCAGCCTTGAATCGGGGGGTTGGAGCGTCCTCTTCGAAAACGACCCCGCCCTCGTGTACTCCGCGCGCGATGCGTCCCTCCAGATCCTGGTCTTCAATCCCAGGTCGGTGGTCAAGGAGGGCGTGGTCAAAGTGAAGTTCCTGGACCCTCGCAAGCGGAACAGGGTGAAGGCCGGATCTCTCGCCGTGGCACTCCAGCCGGGGTGGAACCGGATCACCTTCCCCGTGCCCGCCTCCGTCGCACTCCAGGCAAAAATGAAGGGCGACGTCCAGGCCAAGGCGGTCCTCCGCGTGGCGGGGGTTCTGCGCGCCCGCGACTTCGTACCGGTGGATTATGACCTCGTCGCATCCGCCGACGCGGCTCCGGCAACGGGATATGCCCCACTGGATGTGGCCTTCACGGGCGGCGCAACCGGGGGAGCGCCTCCTTACGCCTACGCCTGGGACTTCGGGGACGGAGCGGGCTCCCTTGCCCAGTCACCGATCCACGAATTCGAGTCCGCCGGGGCGTACACCGCCGTTCTCCGGGTCACCGACTCCATGGGCGGCCAGGTGACCGCACAGGTGCCCGTATCCGTGGACGTGCCGCCGCTGGTGGTTTCATGCGATGCCGCCCCGGACGCCGGTCCCTACCCCCTTTCCGTCGCGTTCGACGCGTCGGCCTCGGGAGGTACGGGAACCTATTCGTTCAGTTGGTCCTTTGGAGACGGCGGCGCATCCGTCGAGGAAGATCCGGTCCACGTCTACCCGACGGCCGGCGCCTACACCGCCACCGTGACCGTCACGTCGGGTCTGCAAACCGAAACGTGCTCCCGGACGGTGTCCGTCTCGGTTCCCATGCACACCCTCACCGCCACCGCCGGAACGGGCGGCTCCGTCGCCCCCTCGGGCGCCGTTTCCGTCCCCCGGGGCGCCGATCAGACCTTCACCATCACCCCCAATTCGGGCTTCCACGTCGCCGACGTTCTCGTGGATGGCGTCTCCGTCGGCCCCGTCGCCTCCTATACCTTCACCAATGTCCAGGCCGACCACACCCTTTCGGCCACCTTCGCCGCCGTGACGTTCACGATCACCGCCTCCTCGGGCACCGGGGGAACCGTAACGCCCTCCGGCGCCGTAACGGTGGCGCATGGCCAGAACCGGACATTCACCATCACGCCATCGGCCAACTACGGAATCCTGGATGTCGTCGTGGACGGCTCCTCCGTCGGTCCGGTCGCCTCCTACACCTTCACCAACGTCCAGTCGAACCACACCCTTTCCGCCACGTTCGTGAGGACCCACTTCGTCATCACCGCCACGGCCACGACCGGGGGTTCCATTTCTCCCTCGGGCGCGGTGGCCGTACCCGTCGGCGGCGACCAGTCCTTCACGTTCTCGCCATCGCCCGGCTACTACCTGTCCGAAGTCGTCGTGGACGGGCTCTCCCTCGGAATCCTGCCCGGATTCACGTTCGTGGACGTGCAGGCCTCCCACACCATCGAGGCTCGCTACGCTCGAACCGCGTACACCATCCGCGCCACGGCCACGGCCGGTGGGACCATCACTCCAAGCGGAAACGTCACGGTCTTCGAGGGGGACGACCAGGCCTTCACGATCCGGCCCAATCCCGGTTTCATCACGCGGGACGTGCAAATCGACGGGATCTCCATCGGTCCCGCCCTCCTCCACACGTTCCTGGACGTGAACGCAAACCACGCCATTCATGCGGTTTTCGAATCCACCACGCCGGTCACCTTCGAGATCCTGGCCAGCGCCGGGGCGGGAGGCTCCATCGCGCCGAGCGGCTCCGTGGTTGTAGGCCAGGGTTCCAACATCACCTTCACAATCACACCCAATTCGGGCTTCCACGTCGCCGACGTCCTCGTGGACGGCGTTTCCGTCGGCCCCGTCGCCTCTTACACCTTCACCAACGTCCAGGCCGACCACACCATCGCCGCCTCCTTCGCGCCCGACGCCGTGTCCTTC
>JBFMHB010000049.1 GCA_040752915.1 Acidobacteriota bacterium | reverse complement strand
GGCCCAACCCCTCCGACGGGCCCAGGACGGCCCGCCGCACCCGGGCCAGCCCGGCCCCGTTCCGGGCCGCCACGAACCAGAGACCGGCCACCGCCAGGGCGGCCCAGGCCAGGCGGACATCCCACGCCGGATCCGTGGCCTCCTTCAGGGCCTGGCTCGCGCCGGCCAGGGCGAGACCCGGAACCAGCCCCACGAAGAGGAAGAGAACCCCGTTCAGGAGCACCAGCCCCAGGAAGGGCCAGAAGTTCCGGACCGCCCCCGTCCAGAAGTCCGCCCAGGCGCGCACCTCGCCCCTCCGGGCCGCCTGGGAGTAGACGCCGGCCGAGAGAAGGAGCGCCACGGGCAGAAAGAGAATGAGGAGGAGCGGCACGTTTCCAAAGGCCGCCGCCGAGCCCTCGGGGGCCTTCATCAGGGCCTCCGCCAGGACGCCCAGATCCCCGCCGGGAAGCTTGGCGGCCTCGGGGCTCGGGTCGAGGAGGGCGTGGAGGGCCGCCCGGGCCGGAAGGAGCGCCAGCGTCCCGAAGAGCAGGGCCGAGGCGTACAGGAGGGCGGCCGCGACGAGGTCCGCCTTGCGAAAGAGAAACCCGTTCTTCAGCGCGCGCAGGGCGTTCATGGTCCCCCTCCTCAAATGGCCGACGCCAGGAAGGCGAAGAGCCCCTGGAGCACGAAGCGAAGGCGCGCGGTCACGGTGCCCGCGGGACGCCTGTCCGGCTTGGACATCCACCCGTTGTTGAAGCGGTCCAGGTCCAATAGGACCTTCCCCTCGGGATCCACCTCCACCCGGGTGACCTTGGCCCCCCTGAACTCGAAGGTGTGGTACCGGCCCGTCCCGTCCCAGCGGACGTCCTCCGCCTTTCCCTCGGCGAAGGTCACGCGCACGGTGACGGGAAGGACGAGGTCCCCCTTCCGCTGGACGGTGACCTGAGAAATCCACACGTCCTTCGGCTTGGGATCGGCCGCCCTGTCCCCCTTCTTCTCGGCGGGGCCCGGCGGCTCCGCACCGGTCTTTTGCGCTCCCCCCTTCTTTCGCCGCTCGGCGGGCGTCGGGTAGGCCTCGGGCGGATCCTTCGAAAGATCCATCCCCTTGGGGGGCGACTCCAGGCGGTTCCTCACCCGAAGGACCTCGAAGTCCACCACGCCCGTTCCGAAGAGCAGGGGCTCCAGGAAGGGCCGCACGTCCTCCCCGGCCTCTTGGGACACGATGCGGAGGAAGTCCTCCGTAGTCGGGTGGGTGAACTTCACCCGGGCGAAGAAGGCCTTCATGGCCGCGTCCATGCGGTCGCGCCCGAGGCGCTCCTCCAGGGCGGCCATCACCAGAGTGGACTTGTTGTAGGAAATGATCGAATAGGAGTGGTTGTTCACGTACTTCCAGGAAGGGAGGACCACGGGATCCGCGTCGGGAAGGGAAAGGTAGCCCAGCCGCTGGCTCTGGCTGTCGCCCAGTCGCCATCCGGCCAGGTTCCCCGCGAGGGACGTCTCCCTCCCCAGCCAGTCGTCGAGGATGCGCATCTCGTAATAGGAGTTGATCCCCTCGTCGAGCCAGGCCTCCTCGAACTCGTTGTTGGCCGACATGCCGTACCAGTACTGGTGGCCGAACTCGTGGAGGGTCACCATCTCCGGAAGGTAGAACCCGTCCGGAACGAAGGGGTGGGTCATGGAGGTGATGAGCATCGGGTACTCCATCCCGCCCGCGCCCAGCCCTCCACGGGGCGGGTCCACCACGGTGATGACCGGGTACGGATACTTCCAGAGGTACCGTTCGAAGCCCTCGAGGGCCGCCTTGACCGCGCCCGCGTAGCGGGGGATGTCCCCCCGGTTTCCCGGCTGCATGAGCACGCGGATGGTCGTGCCCCGGAAGTCCTCCTTCACGTCCACGAAGTCGGGGGAGGCCGTCCAGGCGAAATCGTGGACGTCCTCCGCGTGGAAGCGGAGGGTCTTGGTCTTTCCGTCCGAGGTCTCGTCCCACTGGACGCCCGTGGCGCCCACCATGTAGCGCGTCGGGACGGTGACGGCCACGTCGTAGACGCCGAAGTCCGCGTAGAACTCGGAATTCAGGTGGTAGGGGTGGCAGTTCCAGCCGCGGCCGGCCTCGTAGACGCCGAGCTTCGGGAACCACTGTCCAGCCATCACGAAATCGCCGAGGAACCCGGCCCGGGCGAAGACCTTGGGGAGCTTGTCTTCGAAGACGATCCGGAAGGCGGCCTCTCCGCCGGGCGGGACGGGCGCCGGTAGGGACACCCGCGCCACCGTCCGGTCTTCTCCGGGGAATTCCAGGGACAGGGCGGCCTCTTTTCCGTCGGGCCCGAGGAGGGCCATGGACTTGACCCGGCAGTACCCCCACTGATCCTCGCTCGCCTTGAAGCCCCGGTGGGCTCCCGAGGACTCTTTCATGAAGACCGTGCGGTCGTTGGCGAAGGCGTTGAGGTAGAGGTGGAACCACGCGTCCTTCACCTCCTCGCCCGTCGCGTTTTTCCAGGTGACGGTCTCTTCTCCCGCCAGGGTCTTCTTTTCCGCGTCCAGCGCGACCCGGATGTCGTACCGGACGATCCGCTCCGACAGGGGCTCCGGGAACAACACGGGAGGCCCCGCCGCGGCGGCGACGGAGACCGCCGCCCCAATCCCGAGAAGGGCGCTCCGCACGAGGGAACCGATACGCTTCCTGCCAAGGTCCATGGCCCACCCTCCCAGCAAGCCGTCAAAGATCCACACGGACCGCCTCTCCCACCTCCACCTCGGGGATTCGGAAGCGGGTCCGATACGCGAGGACTTCCACGCCGCCGCGAGAGGCCCGCCTCAGGGCCGCGGCGAAGGCGGGGTCCTTTTCACGAGCGGGGCGGAAGAAGTTCCCATCCTCCCGATTGACGAGAAAGAGCACGATGGCCCGTCCCCCCTCCTTCGCCGTACGGGCGAGGGCGCGAAGATGTTTCAAGCCCCGCTCCGTCACCGAATCGGGAAAGCCGACTCCCCCGTCGGGGGTGGGCCACGTCGTGTTCTTGACCTCCACATACGCGGGGGTGCGGCCGGGCGCGGTAAGAAGGAAATCCACCCGGCTGTCCCTCCCGTAGGGAACTTCCGGGCGGACCTCTTGGTACCCGGCCAGTTCTGCGATGCGCCCCGCCCGCAGGGCCTCGCCCACGATGGCGTTGGCCCGGTGCGTGTTGATCCCCACCCAGCCCCCGGGCAGGCGGATCCACTCCGCGGTCCAGGGGAGCTTCCTCCCCGGGTTCGGGGATCGGGAGCAGACCACCTCGGCCCCTTCGGCCAGGCACCCTTCCATGCTCCCCGAATTGGGGCAGTGGACCGTCCAGAGGTCCCCCTCGGGGGTCCGCACGTCCATCAGGAAGCGTTGGTAGCGCCGGATCAGGGTTCCCCTCATCAGCGGGCCCTCGGCTCGCATCGGACCTCCCCCCGGAGTATATCGGGAAAACCGGAAAGAAGAGGCGCGAAGGCGTCGCGTCGCGGTCCCGCCCGAGGGAGACGGGGCCACGCCCCCTTTTCTCGGAAGGTCCGGGCCCGTACACTGCCTCCATGCCGAAGGAATGGTCCGGGCGACAGGTGTACACCGTGGGCGAGCTGGTGGCTCTCCTCGCCGGAGAACTGGAGTCCGCCTTTCCGGACGTGTGGGTGGAGGGAGAGGTCTCGGGCTTCCGGCGGGCCCCCTCCGGCCACTGCTACTTCGCCCTGAAGGATTCGCGGGCGGTGCTCAAGGTGGCCCTGTTCCGGGCCCACGCCGCGCGGCTTCCCTTCCAGCCGGAGAACGGCATGGCCGTGCTGGCCCGGGGAAAGCTATCGGTCTTCGAGGCCTCGGGCGATCTCCAGCTCTACGCGACCGTGCTGGAGCCCTCCGGCCTGGGGGCCCTCCAGATGGCCCTGGAACAGGCCAAGAGGCGCCTGGCGGCCGAAGGGCTGACGGACCCGGCGCGGCATCGCCCCATTCCCCCCTTTCCGCGCCGCGTGGGGGTGGTGACCTCCCTCGCGGGCGCGGCCTTGAGAGACGTGCTTTCCGTCTTGCGGCGCAGGTCCGCGGGCTTCGACCTCGTGGTGGCGCCGGCTCTCGTGCAGGGGGCCGAGTGTCCCGCCTCGGTGAAGTCGGCCCTGGGCCGCCTGGCCCGCGTGCCGGGGATCGACGTCGTTCTCCTCACCCGGGGCGGAGGCTCTCCCGAAGACCTGTGGGGCTTCAACGACGAGGGCCTCGCGCGCTTCGTGGCCGCCTTCCCCGTGCCCGTCATCTCGGCCATCGGCCACGAGGTGGACACGGTCCTCACGGACCTCACCGCGGACCTTCGGGCGGCCACGCCCTCAGCCGCGGCCGAACTCCTCACGGCCCGGGTGGAGGAGGCCCGGACCCTGGCAAGATCGTCCAGGCGGGCGTTGGGACGCCTGCTCTCCCACCGCCTGGGTTCCCTGAAAGAGCGGCTGTCCGGCGGCCGCCCCGGCCGCCTTCGGGCCTTGCTGGAGAGCCGTCTGGAGCGGGCGGAGGAGGCCCGGGACCGCCTGGAGGAGAGGGCCGGAGGCGCGATGCGGCGCCGCCTCGACCGGGAAGCAGGTCGCCTTCTTGTCTGCCGCCGGGCGCTGTCGCCGGAGGAGTTGAGGCGCTGGCTCCGCGCCCTCTCGGATCGGCTCGAGGGCGGCCGGCTCCGCCTTCGGGCCGCCGGTGAAGGGGCCCTTGCCTCCCGGCGAGATCGGGCGGCATCCCTCGCGCGGCTCCTCGATTCCCTCAGCCCCTTGCGGGTCTTGGGCCGCGGCTACTCGGCGGCCTTCGATTCGGGCGGACGCCCCGTTTCCGACGCCTCCGTCCTTTCCCCGGGCGACCGCCTGGAGGTCCTCTTCGGGCGAGGCGCCGCCGCCTGCGGGGTCCTCATGACGCGGGACGGAGACCCCAGAGCCCTCCTCGGTCTCGGCCCGCGCGTTGACGGCCCGGGCCCGACGGCCGTAGAATCGGGCCCCGAGGAGGCGGAACGTGGACGAGAAGAAAAAGGCCGGCCTTGAACTCCGGATCCAGATAGACGAGAAGACCGCCGAGGGGACCTACGTCAACTTCCTCTCCGTGTTTCACAACCAGGCGGAGTTCGTGATGGACTTCGGACGGATCGTCCCCGGCAAGCCCGAGGTGAAGATCCAGGCCCGATTGCTCACGAACCCCATCGCACTCAAGCAGATCGTGCACACCCTCGCGGAGAACCTGGAGCGCTACGAAAAGGCCTTCGGTCCCCTGCCCATCGCGGAAGCGCCGATTCCGCCCAAGGGGATGCTCCAGTGAAGCTCGGCTGGTTCGGCGCCTTCCTGGTTCTCCTCCTCGGAGCCGTGATCGGCACGATCTTGGGACAGGTCGTGGGCCTGCTCCTCCCTTCGGGAGGGCTCCACGACATTTTCTTCAAGGGCGTCTCCATCGGGCTCAAGGAGCCCCTCCATCTGGACCTGTCGGTTCTCCAGGTGGTCTTCGGCATCACCCTCTCGGTCAACCCCCTGACGCTGGTGGGATTGCTCCTGGGCATCTATCTGGTGGTGCGGTTCACCAAGTGATCCCCGTGATCCTCGCCTCGCGAAGCCCGCGGCGGACCGAACTCCTCCGCCTCATCGGCGTACCCCACCGGGTCGCGCCTTCGGGAGCCCCCGAGGAGGCCCTTCCCGGCGAGTCCCCGCGGGACCAGGTTCTGCGCCTGGCCTGCGACAAGGCCGAAGCGGTCCTCACGGGAGAGGCCGGCGACGTCCTGGTGATCGGCGCCGACACCCTCGTCGTGCTGGACGGGGAGGCCCTCGGACAGCCGCGGGACGCCTGCGAGGCCGCCGCCATGCTCCGCCGCCTCTCGGGGCGGACCCATACGGTCCTGACGGGGGTGTGCCTCGCCAGACCCGGCCGCCCTCACGCCCGGGGCGTGAGCGAGAGCCAGGTGACGTTCCACCCCATGAACGAGGAGGAGATCGCGGCCTACGTGGCCACCGGGGAGCCCATGGACAAGGCCGGCGCCTACGCGGCCCAGGGCCTCGGCGCGGTGTTCCTCGCCGGCATCGAGGGCTCCTTCCACAACGTGGTGGGGTTTCCCCTGGACCTCTTCTACCGCCTTCTCCCCGGCGTGGGCCTGAGCCTCCCGGACCTGCGCGGAAAGAGAAAATAGGGACAGCCACCTATTTTCTGCGCACGGGTTCTCATCGCTGAAGGAAGCGGGGACCGTTACCCATTTGCTGCGCCCGGGTTCTCCTGGCGGAAGGTTGGAGCCTCGGAGGTGGGCTGGGGGCGGACCGCCTCCTGGTGCCGCACCCCCTTACTCACCTACTCACCTACTCACTTACTTCCTTACTGACCTACTCCCCGATTCTCCCGACGAGCGGCCTTCCTACGGCGGACAGATGGCCCGGACGGCCTTCAGAAGAGCATCGAAATCGAACGGCTTCGCGATCACGCCCACCACCCCGTACTCCTTCAGTTCCTTCAGGGGGGGGAGGGTGGCCGCGGCGCTGACCACCAGCGTCGGTATGATGAGACCGCCTGCCCGGAGCTGGCGGAGGAGGGCCATGCCGTCCATGTGGGGCATCATGGTATCGGTGAGCATGCAGTCGGGACGATCGCGGACGGCGGCGGCCAGCCCGAGATGGCCGTTCTCGGCCTCCACCACGCGGTAGCCTTCGCCCTCCAACAGGGTCCGGAGGATGCGGCGGACGTGGCCGTCGTCCTCGACCACCAGGACGGTCTTCATGGCGACAGGGGGATGGCCGCTTCCAGGCGCCAGAGGCCCTCCCGATGGATGAGCTCCAGCCCGCCCCCGAAGGGCTTGAGGACGGCCGACAGGTAGGGCAGCCCGCAGTCGAGCCAGGCCTTCACGGGCCTGGCGGACGGCCAGTACACCTTGCGAAGGATCCGTCCCGCATCGAGGAGTTCCTCGTCGCCGTCCAGCGTGTAGACGGCGTGGCACAGGCCCTCGCCGGGCTCGAAGAACCACTCCGGCGGTCTTCCGGCGGCCGAGGCCAAGGTGATCGCGGCGCCCAGGAGCCCCGTCTCCAGCGCGCTGCGCGGAACCACCAGCCGCGCGTCCCCCGTCGCGCCCCCGGGCGGGAGAATGGGGAGCGATTCCTGCGCGATCCTCCGACTCAGGTCCGCCGGAAGGCCGGACAGGCCCCAGGGCTCACCCTCCTCGGGCGACTCGGGCAATTCCCGCAGACGCCAGTACCAGCCCAGCATCCGCTCGAGAGTCCGGGTGTTGGACTCGAGGATCTGAAGGGCCTCCGCCACGGGCTCGGCGGGATCCTTGACGTAGAGCTTGAGAAGATACTGGGCGCCGCGTAGGTTGGTCAGCGGCGTGGCCAGGTCGTGCTCGAAGATGAGGCGCTCATCCTCCGGTCTCACGCGCGTCTCCGGAAGGCCGCGGGATCCACGTCCAGGCGCTTGAGGTGCTCGTAGACGCTCTTTCGGGAGAGGCCCGCCTCCTCGGCGGCCTTCTTGACGTTGCCCCGGTGCCGTTCGAGGGCGTCGATGAAGTAGGTCCGGCTGAACCGCTCGAGGGCGGCGCCGTATCCCTTCCCATCCGCCACGAAGGTCTCCGGCTCCGCCACCTCCGCCCCCAGGTGGACCACTTCCTCCGCCGTGATGGTGTCGGCCCGGCAGAGGACCAGGGCCCGCTTCAAGGTATTCTCCAGCTCGCGAACGTTGCCCGGCCAATCGTACCGGACGAGTTTGGACTGGGCTTCCGGCGTGATGCCCTGGACGGCGGGGTTGATGGAAGCCCGGTGGAGGCGGATGAAGTGGTCCACGAGGAGCGGGATGTCCTCGCGGCGCTCCCGCAGGGCGGGCAGATGGATGCCGACCACGTTGAGGCGGTAGTAGAGGTCCTCGCGAAAGCGTCCGGCGGCGATCTCCGCCTGGAGGTTCTTGTTCGTGGCCACCAGGATGCGCACGTCCGTCTGGACGGACTGGGTGCTCCCGAGCCGTCGCACTTCGCCGTCCTGGAGCGTCCGGAGCAGTTTCATTTGAATGGAAAGGGGAGCGTCACCCACCTCGTCCAGGAAGAGGGTTCCCCCGTTGGCCTCCTCGAAGAGGCCTCGCTTGGCGGCGGCGGCCCCCGTGAAGGCCCCCTTGGCGTACCCGAAGAGCTCGCTCTCCAGGAGGGTCTCCGGCACGGCGCCGCAATTGATGGGGACGAAGGGCTTGGGAGATCGCCGGCTCATGGAGTGGATGGAACGGGCCACGAGCTCCTTCCCGGTCCCGCTCTCGCCCGTGAGCACGACGGGAACGTCCCTCCCGGCCACGAGGCTCACCATCTGGAAGACCTGCCGCATTTTCGCGCCGACGCCGATGAGGTTGGGAGGGGCCTGGCTGCGGGAGAGGCGCACCTTGAGGTCTCCCAACTCCTCGCGCATCCTGTACTGCTCCAGGGCCTTCTCCACCTTCACCTGGAGTTCGTCCAAGATGACGGGCTTGGTGATGTAGTCGAAGGCCCCGGCGCGCATGGCCTCCACGGCGGTCTCGATGGAAGCGTAGGCCGTGATCAGCATGACGACCACCTCGGGCCGCCTCCGCTTGATCTCCCTCGTCAGTTCCATCCCGTCCATACCGGGCATGATCAGGTCCGTCAGGACCAGGTGGGCCTCCTCCTCGTCGACCATCCGCAGGGCCTCGCGCGCGTTCCGTGCCAAGAGGGTGCGGTACCCCGCCGCGCCCAGCGTGTGGCCCAGGATCCGGAGGGTGTCCGGATCGTCGTCGGCGATGACCACGTTCGCTTTCGGGTCCATGGGCTCCCCGTTCGGCCCATCGTATCCCAAGGGGTGGTCCGCCACAAGAACGTGAGTCAGGTCACGAAAGACGCCCTCGGGAACGGACCGCTAAACCAACCCGAGGGCGTGGCGGTCTTCACGGCAGAAGCCCGACGGAGGGCAACGCACAAGGAGGCTCGAATGAACCGTTTCAGATTCCCTGTGATCCTGCTCATCCTGACCCTCGGCGGGGCCGTGGCCGCCGCCGCCCAGGCTCCCCCCAGCGCCGCCTGGATCTCCGGAAACGTCGGGGCGGTCACCGCGGACACGATCACCCTGCAGGGGTTCGCTTTCCCCGTGTCGGCCGAGGCGGCCTTCGCCACCGTCCTGCCGGACGGGACCCTCTCCGAAATCCCCCTCGCTTCCATCCAGCCCGCCGACCCCTTTCACGGACACGCCGTGCTGGGCGAGTCCGGGTTCGCCTGGGTCCGGGGCTATGTGGGAGACCGCTTCTTCTGGCACGGAGTGGTCACGGCCGTCGTGCGCGACGAGTCCGGCCACCCCTTGACCATTACCCTCGATGACACCGTGACCATCCACGTTTCCCAGGCCCGGGTCGTCGGGGTCCCGCCCGGGCAGGAGCGGTCTTCCGCGCCGGACGCCCTGGACGGCGCCTCGGCGGCGGAGAGCGAGCCCTACCTGCTTCTGGACGGGGCCACCCTGGGGGTGGAGGGCATCGCCAAGGACGGCGTTTTCGCCGCCGTCGTGGTGAACGTGGCGGCGGTGGACTTCGCCTCCACGGGGACCATCGCCTCGCTGGTCACGGACGAATCGGGGACCGTCACGGGCTTCGTTCTGGACAAGGACGGGACGGCCTCCAACGTCGTTCTCGCTCCCTTCACCCTCATCCGGAAGGGCCGTCGGATTCTCTCGCCCGGAGACCTGGAAGCGGGGATGCGGGTCTTCGTGACGGGCAAGTCCCTCTCCGACGGCTCCGTCGTCGCGTTCGAGGTCAAGGTCGCCCGCTGAGGGACCCGGTCCACCCGGAACGCCCGAGGGCGGATGGGGATCCCCCGTCCGCCCTCTTCCTTTCTCCAACGACTCAGTCCGGCCGGACCTCGTCGAGAAGGACCACGGCGTGGCAGGCCACGGCCTCTCCCCGGCCGATGTCCCCCAGACCCTCCGCCGTCTTGGCCTTCACGCTGACCCGCGAGGGGTGCACCTCGAGTAGCTGGGCCAGGCGCTGGCGGAGGGCGTCCCGGTAAGGCCCGATCTTGGGCGCCTCGGCGATGACGGTGACGTCCGCGTTGCCCACGCGGAGCCCCACCCCCTGGATTTTCGCGACGACGTGCGCCAGGAGGTCGGCGCTGTCCGCCCCCTTCCATCGCGGGTCCGAATCCGGGAAATGGGCCCCGATGTCGCCCAGGGCCGCCGCGCCCAGGAGGGCGTCCGCCACGGCGTGCAGGAGCGCATCCCCGTCCGAATGGCCAGCGGGCCCCCTGTCGTGGGGGAGCGTGAGCCCCCCGAGCCGGAAGGGGCGGTCCTCCACGAGCCGGTGCAGGTCCCATCCGTGGCCGATCCTCATGGGCGTCCTCCCAGAAGAAGCGCTTCGAGAAGCGCGAAGTCCTCCTCGTAGGTGACCTTGATGTTCTTCGAAGTTCCCGTCACCCACACCACGTCGCCCCCCATGTGCCGGACGTAGGAGGCGTCGTCCGTCCCTTCAAATCCCTCCTCGACCCCGCGCTCGTAGGCTTCCCGGAGGACGTCGTAGGGAAAGGCCTGGGGAGTCAGGGCGCGCACGAGGCTCCGGCGGTCGGCCACTTCTTCGAGGTGAGCGTCCTCGGAGACCTTCCAGAGGGTGTCCACGGCGCGCGCCGCCAGAATGGCCCCCTGATGGCCCGGAAGGGCGTCGAGGAGCGCCCTGGCTTCCCCCACGGACACGATGGGCCGCGCGGCGTCGTGGACGAGGACCACGTCGGGCCGGTCCGCCTCCAGGGCGCGCAAGGCGGCCAGCGCGGAGCGGGCCCTCGTGTTCCCGCCCTGCACGCATCCCCGGTACACGCGGAGGGGATGAAGATCCATGATCTCGTTGAGGGTGGAACGGTGCTCGGCGGGAACGGCCACCCGGAGGGTGAGCACCTCGGGCATGGCGTCGAAAGCTTCCAGCGCGTACAGGATGAGGGGCTTTCCCAAGACCGCCCGAAAGGGCTTGGGGAGGTTGCCTCCGGCCCGGATTCCCATCCCGCCGGCCAGGACCGCCACAGAGACACGCATTGCCCCCTCCATGGTCCCCTCCCCAGCGGTCCCGTCCCTGGAGAGCCGCCCGCGGAGACCTACACCTCCATGATGTCCGCCTCCTTCTTGGCGACGGACTGGGCGATCTCTTCAATGGTCCGGTCGTGGAGCTTCTGGATCTCCTCGAAGCCCTTGTCTCGATCGTCCTCGGAGATCTCCTTGGATTTCTCCTTTTTCTCGAGGACCCCCCGAGCCTCGTGACGGACGTGGCGCACCGCCACTTTCCCTTTCTCCCCGAGCTCCCGAGCCCGCTTACACAGTTCCTTGCGGCGCTCCTCCGTGAGCTGGGGAACGGGAAGGCGGATGACCCGCCCGTCGTTGGAGGGCGTCATCCCCAGGTTGGCTTCCAGGAGGGCCTTCTCGATGAGCGGGATCTGCTTGGGGTCCCAGGGCTGAATGACCAGGAGCCGCGGTTCGGGCACCGAGAGGGTGGCCACCTGGTTGAGGGCCGTCTTGGTCCCGTAGTAGTCCACCTTCACGGGCTCCAGAATGGCCAGGCTGGCCTTGCCCGTCCGGATGGACGCGAGGTCGTGGCGGGTGGCCGCCAGGGTCGCCTTCAGCTTCTCTTCCACGTCCTTGAGGATCGCCTTGACCATGTTCGTCCTCCCCCATATGCCGTCTGCGTCGCGGCCATTATGGACGGACTCGGGAGCCCCTTCAACCCCGCGGGGCGTCCGCGACGATGGTTCCGATGATCTCCCCCTCCACGAGCCTCCGGATGTTTCCGCGCGCGAACAGGTCGAAGACCCGGATCGGGATGTGGTTCTCCATGCAAAGGCTGATGGCCGTCGCGTCCATGACGCGGAGACCCTGCTCCAGGGCCTCCAGGTACGTGATGGAGTCGTACTTTCGGGCGCCGGGATTCTTCAGCGGGTCCGCCGAGTAGACGCCGTCCACCTTCGTGGCCTTGAGGAGGAGCTCCGCCTTCACCTCGATGGCCCGCAGCGCGGCCGCCGAGTCCGTGGTGAAATAGGGATTCCCCGTCCCCGCCGCGAAGATGACGATCCGGCCCTTCTCGAGGTGGCGGATGGCCCGGCGCCGGATGTAGGGCTCCGCGATGGCGTCCATGGCGATGGCCGTTTGCAGGCGGGTGCTGACGCCCCGCTTCTCCAGGGCGTCCTGGAGGGCCAGGCCGTTCATGATCGTGGCGAGCATGCCCATGTAGTCCGCCGTCACGCGGTCCAGACCCATGCCGTCCCCGAGGGCCCCCCGGAAGATGTTCCCGCCGCCCACGACGATGCAGACCGAAACTCCCATGGAATGGATTTCGACTACCTCCTGGGCCACGGTGCCCACGGCCGTCGGATCGATTCCGTAGCCCTCGGGCCCCATGAGGGCCTCTCCGGACAGCTTCAGCAGGATCCTCTTGTAGACGGGTTCGGCCATGGCGACTCCCCTCTTCCCGTTCGGGCTACGAAAAAGGGCGGCCCTTGGGCCGCCCTCGGGTTTCGCGACGGTCAGTCGCCGGAGGCGGAGGGCTTCAGGCCCTCCCCCAGGACGAACCGCTCGAAGCGGACGACCTTCATCTTGCCGCCGGTCTTGGCCTTGAGGTAATCCTGCACCCGGACTGCGGTGTCCTTGATGAAGGGCTGTTCGAGGAGGCAATTCTCCTCGTAGAACTTGTTCATCTTGCCGTCCACGATCTTGTCGACGATGGACTCGGGCTTGCCCTGCGCCAGGACCTGGGATCGGTAGATCTCCCGCTCGCCCTCGAGCACCGCCGCCGTGACTTCCTGCCGCGAGACGAACCGGGGCGCCGAGGCCGCGACCTGCATGCACAGGTCCTTCGCGGCCTCCTCCACGTCCGTGGCGCCGTTCTCCAATGCGAGCTGCATCAGGACGCCGATCTTGCCCCCCGCGTGGATGTACGTGGCCACCCTGTCGCCCTCGTAGCGGACGAAGCGGCGGAACTGGATGTTCTCCCCCAGCTTCGCGACCTTGCCCACAATGGCGTCCCTCACCTTGGAGGCTCCGTCCAGGATGTAAGGCTGGTCGAGAAGGGCCTCCGGCCCGGCGGGGGCGTTTTCCGCCACCTGGCGCGAGAGGGCCGTGGAAAGCTCCATGAAATCGTCGGTGTTCGCGACGAAATCGGTCTCGCAGTTGATCTCCACGAGGGCCCCGACCTTGGCTCCGGGGGCGACGTAGGAGGTCACGCGGCCTTCGGAGGCCGCCCGGGCGCTCTTCTTCTCGGCCGTGGCCATGCCCTTCTTGCGGAGGATCTTGACGGCCTCCTCCATGTCGCCGCCGGCCTCTTCAAGGGCGCGCTTGCAGTCCATCATGCCGACGCCGGTCTTCTCCCGAAGTTCCTGGACCATCTTCGATGTGATCGCCATGGGATCAAGCCTCCGGAGCGGGGGTGGGCGCGGGGCCCTTGCGAACGGGTGCCTTGCGGGACGGGGCTCGGCGGACCTTCTTTTCCAGGGCCTCGAGCTTCTCCTGGGCGCGGGACTTCTGCACGTCCGAGTGCTCCTCCTCGTCCGCGTCCGCGGCGGCCCGGTCGGCCAGCGCCGCCGCTTCGGCCATCTCCGCCTCGCGGGCCTGGAACACGTGGCGCCCCTCCTCGATGGCGTCGGCCACCTTCCCGGCGAAGAGCTGGATGGCCCGGACCGCGTCGTCGTTTCCGGGGATCGGGTAATCCGCCTCGTCGGGGTCGCAGTTCGTGTCCACCATGGCCACCACGGGGATGCCGAGCTTCTTGGCCTCGCGGATGCAGTTCCTCTCCCGCTTGATGTCCACCACGAAAATGGCGGAGGGGATCCGGGTCATCTCGACGATGCCCGACAGCATCTTCTCGAGCTTCTCCTTCTCCTTGCCCAGGAGGAGGCGCTCTTTCTTCGTGAGGTTCTCCGAGTTCTGGTTGGACTCCAGGCGAAGGAGTTCCTTGTAGCGCTGGATCCGGGTCTGGATGGTCCGGAAGTTGGTCAGCGTGCCGCCCAGCCACCGCTCGGTGACGTAGGGCATCTTGACGCGCTCCGCGGCCTCGCGGATGGCCTCCTGGGCCTGGCGCTTGGTTCCCACGAAGAGCACCCGGCCGCCCTTGACCGCGAGGTCCGTGACGAAATCGGAAGCGTGCTTGAACTCGCGCAGGGTGTGCTGGAGATCAATGATGTGGATGCCGTTGCGCTGTCCGAAAATGTACCGCTTCATCTTGGGGTTCCACTTCCTCGTCAGGTGCCCGAAGTGGACGCCGGCTTCCAGGAGCTCCTTCATGGTTACGGTCGCCAAAGCTCTCTCCTTACTGTGGCCGCGAACGGGGCGGAAAGCCTCGTGGCCAGAACCCTCCGTGAGGGCCCTTGTCCGCCCCTTCTCCTGTCCGCGGGAAACATGGGGTCAGGGCCAACCGGCGGCGGGGGGGGGCGCTGGCCTCCCCCCGCGCCGGAACGGGATTAACGCTTGCTGAACTGGAAGCGCTTGCGGGCCTTCGGGTGGCCGTATTTCTTCCGCTCGACCTCGCGTGCGTCGCGCGTGAGCATCCCCGCCGCCTTCAAGCTGGCTCGAAGTTCCTGGTTGTACTCGAGAAGGGCGCGGGAAATGCCGTGCCGCACGGCACCGGCCTGCCCGGAGATGCCCCCGCCTTCCACGTTCACCAGCACGTCGAACTTGTCCATCGTGTTGGTGAGAGTGAGGGGGCTCTGGATCTGCATCCGGTGCACGGGGTTGGGGAAATACTCCTCAAAGCCCCGCTTGTTCACGAGGATGCTGCCCTTGCCCGGGCGCAGATAGACTCGGGCCACGGCCGTCTTGCGCCTTCCGGTCCCGTTGTACTGGATCACGCTCATGCATCAGACTCCTGAAATCAGCTCAAGGCCACGGGAAAGGGCGCGGGCTTCTGGGCCTCGTGGGGATGGCGCTCTCCCGCGTAGACCTTCATCTTTCGGATGAGCCGGTCCCCGATTCGGTTTTTGGGGAGCATGCCCCGCACGGCCTTTTCGATGAGGCGCGTGGGGTGCTTGGCGAGGAGGTCCTTGGCGGAGATCTCCTTGAGGCCGCCCGGGTACATGCTGTGGTGCCGGTAGACCTTGTCGGTCCACT
Source organism: Acidobacteriota bacterium (assembly GCA_040752915.1). Taxonomy (NCBI): domain Bacteria; kingdom Pseudomonadati; phylum Acidobacteriota; species Acidobacteriota bacterium. The sequence goes on along the minus strand of JBFMHB010000049.1, from coordinate 6,947 downwards.
TGTTGCCGGTGAGCCGCACCTTCTCGGCGTTGACCACGACCACGAAATCGCCCACCTGGGCGTTGGGGGTGTACAGGGGCTTGTGCTTGCCCATGAGCACGCGCGCCACCTCCGTGGCCAGCCGCCCCAGGGTCTTGCCGTCGGCGTCCACCACGAACCAGTCGCGGCGCACATCCCCGCTCTTGGGAAACTCCGTACGCATTGCCGAATCTCCTCGCTCGTCTCCAGCGCGGCAGACGCATCCCGTCGCGCAAAGGGCTCTCAGTGTAGAGGAAAAAGCCCGTCCGTGTCAAGGGTTTGGAGGGGCGGCCCCGGGGGGCGCCCTTCGCCGCGTGGTATCATGGCGCCTTTTGGTCCGGTGCGCCATGAGATGGTCTTCCACCTTCGCCGTTCTAGCGTTTCACCTCTGCCTTGCGGCCCGGGCCGGTAGTCCGGCTCCTCCCGGCGACGCCCCCCCGTTCCCCCTGGAGAGGGTGAGGCCGGGCCTTACGGGTACGGGGTATTCCGTCTTCAGCGGAAAAGAGCCGGCGACCTTCCAGGCCGAGGTCCTGGGGGTGGTGAACCGCGGTTCGGGGCTCCAGCGCCTCATCGTCTGCCGGTTGTCGGGGGCCAAGGTGGAGCGAACGGGGATCCTGCAGGGAATGAGCGGAAGTCCGATCTTCGTGGAGGGGCGGCTTCTCGGCGCCCTGTCCACGGGCTGGGCCTTCTCCAAGGAGCCCCTGTGCGGCGTCACCCCTGCGGAGGAGATGCTGGCGGTCCGGGACCGGGCCCAGTCCGGAAGAGCCGCCGCCGAGAGGACTTCGGGCCCTCCCGTCGGGTGGGACGGGTTCGTCGAGCGGGCGCTCCCAACCTGCGGTTCGTCCCGGGCCGGAGCCCCCGCGCCCGCCCCTCCCAACTTCCACAAGGAGACACTCGCCCGCCTGACCGACTCGGGCTTCCAGTGGACGCTGGCCTCCGGGGAAGGTCCAACCCTGTCTCCCTCCGGCCCGCCTCCCGCCGCCCCATCGGCGGGTCAAATGGTGGGCGTCCAGCTCGTCAGCGGGGACGTCCAGTTCACGGCCTTCGGGACGGTGACCTGGAGCGACGGCCGCTCCTTCCTCGCGTTCGGACACCCCTTTCTCGAGCTGGGGAGCCTGGAAATGCCCGTGGTGGCGGCGGAGGTCGTGGCCCCCGTCCCCAGCGCGGCCATCGGTTTCAAGCTCTGCGACGCCGGCGTCCCCATCGGCGTCGCACTGGAGGATCGTCCGGCGGGGGTCTTCGGGAGGTTCGGCGGTTCGGCGCGCATGGTGCGGGTCCGCGCGGCCATCTCCGGGCCGGGCCTGCCGCCGCGGGAGTACTCCTTCGAGGTCGTGGACAACCCCCAGGTGACGCCCGCCCTGGCGGGCAGCGCCCTGGCTCTCCTCGGTTCCCATCTGGACGATCCCGTTCAGGCCAAGACCCTTCGGATGGCCGCCATCCGGTTCAAAGTGGAGGGGCGGGCGGACATCGAGCTCCGAGACCAGGTGTTCAGCGGTTCGACGGGATTCGTCTCGGCGGCGGAGTTTTTGAGCGCCGCGCTGGACCTCATCATGAACAACTCCTTCGAGCCCCTGCGGCCCCGGTCCGTGGAGGTTCGCATCGAGGTGGCGCCCGGGCGCAGCGGGTTCCACCTCCGGGATGCCTGGGCGGACCGGTCCTCCGCCGGGCCCGGGGAGGATCTGGAGATCCGCGCGAGGTTGCAGGCTTACCAGGGCGGCGATCGGGACCTTTCGGCGACCCTGCCCGCCCGGGCGCTTCCGGCGGGCCGGCTCACCGTAACGGTGGGAAGCGCCTCCGAGGTGGCCAGGCTCGCCGCCGCCGCGGACCCCCGGCCGCCGAAGACGGCCGACGAAGTGCTCGCCCGCCTGGCCGAGTTCCCCTCCAGCCGATCCCTGGCGGTGGCTGTCTTTCAGGACCAGCCAGGAAGGATCCTGGAGCTGCGGCGGGTGGGCGACTCCCCGCCATCCATCGAAGCTCTGTTCGGCGGCAGGCCCCTCGCGGGCTCCTCCAAGGCGGATGCCCGGAGGCTCGTTTGGCTGGGGACCGTTGACGCCGGGGCTGCGGTGGATGGGACGGTGGAATTCGACGTGGAGGTGCGACATGCGGGTGACGCGAGCCGTTGAGGTACTGGCCGGGGCCGTGCTGGCCGCCGCCGTGGGCGCCCACGCCGTCCAGACCCGGACCGTGCTTTCCGCCGCCGCCGACCTGAGAGAGGGGTACCCTCAGGGCGTCGCGGCGCATTCCGATGGGACCTTCTCGGCGGGGCCGTCTTACCGCGCGCTGGTGCAGATCCCCTCTCTCCCGCTCTCGGCGCTCCGAACCGCGGAAGGCCTCTTCGTGGGCACGGGTCCCACGGGGGATCTCCTGCGCATCCAGGAGGACCGCGCGGAAGCGGTCCACCGGTTCTCCGAACCGCTCGTGACGGCCCTGGCCCAGTCCTCCGACGGCTCCCTCCTCGTGGGCACCTCGTCCCCGGCGCGGGTGTACCGCTTCCACCCCGGGACCGGGGAGGTTTCGCGGATCGCCTCGCTGCCCGCCGACTACGTGTGGGTGCTTCTGGAGGAGGGCTCCAAGGTCCTCGCGGCCACGGGCCTCCCCGGGGGAATCTACGAGGTGTCCTCCGCTGCGGAGCCCACCCCGATTCTCGTCCCTCCCGCCAAGCACGTCCGGTGCATGGCTGGCTGGAACGGGCGTCTGTGGGCCGGCACCAGCGGACCCGCGGCCCTCTACGAGGTGGGCGGCGCCTCCCCGTATTGCCTCCAGAGCTTCCCCCAGGAGGAGGTGGCGGCGCTCGCCCCGTCGCGGGACGAGCTGTTCCTCGTGTTGAATACAAAGGCCGCCGCGGCCCCCGAGGGCGATGCGGCCAAGGCCGGCGGGGGCGGAACCTCCGTGGTGTATCGGATGGCCATGAGCCGCGTGGTGGAACCCGTCTGCTCCCTCGGGGCCCTCTCGCTTTCCCTCTGCCCTTCCGAACGAGGGGCCTTCGTGGGGCTCGTGGACGGACGCCTGTTCGAGGTCGGCCCGCAGGGAGACTCCTACCTGTGGCGGTGGGAGGACTCCCCCGTCACGGCTCTTCTCCCCTCAGGACCTTGGCCCCAGGCGCTGACCGCATTCCCTCCCGCCCTGAACGTCGCCGAAAAGAAGGCCGGGGGCGTCTACCTTTCGCCCGTCCTCGACTTGGCCGCGCCCGCACGCCCCGTCCGCCTGGAGACCTCGGGAGGAGGGACCGCGGCGATCCGCGCCGGGAACACCCCCAAGCCCGACGCCTTCTGGTCCGGTTGGAAGGAGGCGCCCCAGGCGACGCAGACGCCCCCGGGACGATTTGTTCAATGGCGCCTCGCGCTGGCACCCGGAGCGGAGTCCCGCGGCGTCTCGCTGTCCTGCCGCCCCATCAACCGCCCGCCTCTCCTTCAATCGGCCCTCGTCCACCCCCCGGGACAGGTGTCCATTCAGATGCCCAGCCAGCTCGGCGACCGCCTCGCCCGCGAGGTGCACCAGGCCGACGCGCCCTTTCCATCCCTCGTGCAGGCTCCCGCCCAGGACATGCCCGCGCAGATTTACTACATTCAAGGGTTCCGCATGATCTCCTGGAAATCGGAAGATCCCGACGGGGACAAGGTTAGGGCTACCCTTTTTCTGCGCCCCGCCCCGTCCGGTTCGTGGATCCGCCTGGCCAAGGACGTGGCCGACTCCTTCTTCGCCTTCGACACGCGCGGCTTGCCCGACGGGGCGTACTCCGTGCGAGTGCGCCTGGACGACGCGGCCTCGAATCCCGAGGAGGAATCGGGGACCGCGGAGCGGGAACTCCCCGAGTTCTCCGTGGACAACACCCCTCCCGACCTTCGTCTCTCCAGCGCCGGCCCTCGCCGGATTCGTGCGACGTTCTCGGACGCGGGAGGCGTTACGGCGGTTCGGGCCAGCGTGGACGGTGGTCCCTGGCAGGTGCTCCCGTGGACGGAAGGCGTGGAAGGGTCCGCTTCAGGGGCCTGCGAGGTGGAGGTTCCCTCGGGGGAGGCGCACTGGGTCGCCGTTCAGGCGGCGGATCCAGACAGAAACGTGGCGACCTCTGGCTGGTGGTTTCAACCGCCCCGGTAGAAGGGCGTCTCGTAACCGGCCCCCGCCAGGACCTCGAGAAAGCTCCCGGCCCGAGTCGTCCGCTCCAGACGGAAGAAGAGGCTCACCGCCATGCGCGGCAACGCACGGCTCATGGGCCGGGCGAGGGCCGCGGGAAGGGGGTAGAAGTTCCCGCCTCGGACCTCCCTGACCTGGAGGAAGCCCCCCGCCATCGCGAACCGCAGAAACCCCTCCGCCGTCGCCCCCCGCACGTGGGGGCCGAGCCACTCGATGGAGGAGGGCTGGGCGCCGAACAGGAGGAGAACTCGATTGTGCAGTGACGCCAAGTTGGGGAGGCCGACGAGGAGGCACCCCTCTGGGCGAAGCACCCGCACCGTTTCGGCCAGGATCCAGAAGATCTCCTTCGTGTGCTCCAGGACCTGGTTGGCCAGGACCAGGTCCACCTCGGCATCTCCGAAGGGAAACGGGTCTCTCTCCAGATCGAGCGCGTGGACTTCGATCCCCTTGGACGAAAGGGCCCGGGCCGCCTGCGGGTTGGATTCGATCCCCGCCAGCCGGCATCGCTCGGGCCCGAGCGACAGGGCCACATTGGAGAGGTCCGCTCCGGTGCCGGCGCCCAGATCCAGCACCCGCAGTTCCGACTTCCCGGCCGATGCGAAGTGCCGGCGGGCCATCGCCGCCATGGTCTCGCGCCCGTAGTTGAGCGGCTCCGTTCCTTTCTTCAACCGGGCGACCCACGCGCGCATGGGGAGATGGTAGCACGACTCCGGTCCGCCTGAGGTTCCCGCCGTCCGGGTTCCGCGCGCTGGCCCCGACCTGCGGACCGGGCGCCGAGGCGGTAGCGTGAACCCGAACGCCCCGCCCTCGCCGCTCACTCCTCCCTTCGGCCCTCCGATGCCGCCTCCCCCCGCGCCCATCGCAGGACGTGGGCGGCGGCGGCCTTGCCCACGGCGGAGGCAAGCGATTCCTCGGAGGCGGCCCGGACGGCTTCGGTCGTCAGAAAGGCCTTGAGGAGTTTGCGGGCCGTGACGGGCCCCACCCCTGGTATGGCCAGGAGGGGAGAGGCCAGCCGGGCCCGGCTTCTCCGAGCCCGATGGCCCGCGAGGGCGAAACGGTGGGCTTCGTCGCGGAGGGACTGGAGCAGATGAAGCGCAGGCGAAGTTTTCGGCAGGACGAGCGGCTCGGGCGTCCCGGGCCTGAAGACCCACTCCTCCCGCTTCGCCAAGCCCGCGAGGGCGGGGCATTCGGGGACGATGGGCTCCAGGGCGGATCGCGCCGCGTTCACCTGGCCGAGGCCTCCGTCCACCAGCACCAGATCCGGAAGCGGGGCCCCCTCGCGCAGGAGGCGGGCGTACCGGCGCGCCACGACCTCGGCGATGGACGCGAAGTCGTCCACGCCCCGAACGCCTTGCACGTTGAAGCGGCGGTAGTCCTCCTTCCTCAGATACCCGTCCTCCCAAACGACGCAGGAGGCCACCGTCTCGCCGCCCTGCGTGTGGGAGATGTCGAAGCACTCGATCCGCGCGGGCGCTCCGGCGAGGCCAAGGAGAAGGGCCAGGTCCCTCGGCGCCGCCGATCGGTCCCCGCGGGATTCGAAATCGATGCGGGCGTTTTCGACGAGCGTGGCGACCAGGGCCGCTTTGGGGCCCCTCCGTGGGACGACCACCGGCACGCGGCGGCCCTTCCTCTCCGAGAGAAACCTGGCCAGCAGCGGCGCGTCGGCGAATTCCCGCGGAACGCACACCCCATCCGGAATGCCGGGCGAGTTCCCGTAGAGGCGCATGAGCGCGGAGGAAAGGACCTCCTCTTCCGCGCCATCCACGTCCTCGAGCCGCCACGCCCTGCGGTCCACGACGCGGCCTTGGAGGAGCGTGAAGGAGTGCATCCGAACCTCGCCGCCCCCGCCGTAGAGGCCGAAGAGCTCCCAGTGCCCCTCCCCCGGACGGGAGACGGACTGCTTGGCGCCGAGGGCCTCCGTCGCCTTCAGGAGGTCCCGGTAGTGGGCGGCGCTCTCGTATTCACGATTCGACGCCGCCTCTCGCATTTTCCTCTCGAGTTCCTCCCTCAGAGCGACCGTGTGGCCTTCGAGAAAGAGGCGCGCGGCGCTTACGGCCTGGCCGTACGTGCGAGGATCCACCTTCCCTTTCACGCACGGCGCGAGGCACTGGCCCATCTCATAGCGAAGGCACGGCCGCGGCCGGGATCCATCCAGCGGGTCCTTGCAGGTGGCGATCTTGAAGGACTCCTGGAGGACGCGAAGGTTCTTCCGCGCCTGCCACCCGGGGACGAAAGGACCGAAATACAGCGCCCCGTCGCGAATGGGCCTCCTCGTGAAGAGGGCTTTGGGAAACCGGTCCTTCACCGTGAGCTTGAGGTAGGGATAGGTCTTGTCGTCCTTGAGGAGGGTGTTGAACCGTGGGCGAAACTGCTTGATGAGGTTGTTCTCGAGCAGGAAGGCCTCCCACTCGCTGGGCGTGACGATGACGTCGATGGAGGCCGCGGCCTTTTTCAGCCGCTCCACCTTTGAGCCCGGACGTTCCTGGAAATAGGATGCCACCCGGGTTCGGAGGCTCTTGGCCTTGCCCACGTAAAGCGGGCGTCCCTTCGCATCCCGGAAGATGTAGCAACCGGGCCGGGCCGGAAACGGTTCGGACGGCCGTTCGATCATGGCCTCCCCGCGCCGCGCTCGGCGGCAAGGCCCATCTTCGACCAGAGGCGGCGCAAAAAAAAGTGGCCCGCCTTTCGGCGGGCCACCCTTCGGGCGCAAGGCCCTCTACTTCTTGACGACCGCCTTCTTGGCGGCGGGCTTCTTCACGGCCGGCTTCGCCGCGGGCTTCTTGGCGGCGGGCTTCTTC
>JBFMHB010000048.1 GCA_040752915.1 Acidobacteriota bacterium | reverse complement strand
GGCGGTGGTGGCGGCGGCGGGGGCGGTGGGCCACACATCGCCCCACTGGGCCTGGGAGGGTCCGGAGCCGGACACGGGTGGGGGCCCGGCGGGCCGCCGGCGTACGGCAAGGGCTCGGGGAACGTGGGCCAGGTGGGACGCGTCGGGGCGTCCTCCTCGGTGGACCACCTGTATGCGCGGGCGAGCCTGCAGGCCCAGGCCAGCCCTTCCCATTTCACTGGCCTCCAGGCGGAATGGCTGGGACGGCCCTCGGACGGCTTTCGCTTTTTGACCTACTCGACGGGAGCCGCCTCCGGCCGCTCCGAACTGCTCGACGATACGTTCGGGTTTTCCGGGGAGACGGCCACGGCCTACTGGAACGGTTTCTGGTCCGGCGGCTGGCGGTCCTGCCTTCGCTTCAGTTACGAGCGCCGAACGTACCGCGACCGGCCCGTCCTCGATCCCTCCACCTATCGCCCCACCGGGGAAGATCGAAGGGACCGCATCCGCTGGCTCGATCTTTCCCTGGAGAAGACGTTTTCCCCTCGTTTCGGCGGGCGTCCTTCCTCCCTCGTCCTGGAGTTTTTCGCGGGCGGATTCTCCCGCTCGACCAACGACCCCTACTACGATGGGGACGGGGTATCCGCCGGGGTCGCCGTCCGCCTGGACTGGTAGGCGCCCCTGCCGGAAGGCCGGGGAAGTCCGAGCGTGGGCGCTCCCCTTTCGATGGCCGGAGGCAAAAGAACGGCCCGGGCAATGGCCCGGGCCGAGATAGAGAGGGATTGCCGAAGTCAGTCGATCCAGAGGGGCACGCCGTCCGCATCCCTCAGGACCAGGGTGGAGCCCGTGGTCAGGTTCTCCACCGTGAAGGCCGCGTAGTGGTCGGAACACAAGGCGATGCGCGCCCGCACTGCGTCCCCGACCTGAACCGTGAAGCCGTTCTGAACCATGAACCAGTAGGGCCCGAGGCCGAAGGAATAGGGGGTACCCCCCGCATCCACCGTGAGCATGTTGCTGTGGGTCCCGAGGCCGAAGGCGTAATCCGTCACGGCCCCTTCGATGTCCACGGCCGTGGCCGGATCCAACGTGCAGGAATTGTAGATTCCGCCTCCGTTGCGGTGCCCGTTGCGCGGTCCTCCGTTTCCGCCGCCCTGGCCGCCGCCCTGGCCGCCCTGGCCGTTCATCCAGAGGGGAAGCCCCGTGGCCTCATCGCGCAGGAGGATGGAGACGCCCGTTGTGTCCACGGTCACCGAGAAGGCCGTCACGTCGGTGGCCACAGGGGTCCGCGGGCAAGAGGTCACGCGAGCCGTCACCGAATCGCCCACCGCCACCGCGAAGTTCTCCGAAACGAGGTACCAGTAGGGGCCGAGGTGAACGGTCAGGGCTCCTTCGTTTGAGTCGAGGGCGAAGCTGGGGTATTGGATCCCCGCGTCCATGGACACGGCCGTGACCGTGCCTGAGATCGTGCGGAGCGTGGAGAGCTTGTAGTCGGCCTTCTTCTTCGTCGCACCGAACGCCATCGTGGCCGTAAGCAGAATCGCCAGCGTCACCGCGAAGAGTTTCCTGGAGTTCATTTTCCACCATCCTTTCCAAGCGGAGCCGGTATCCGATTCTGGGCGCGCCCGGTTCTCGCCGTCACCCTGTTCTTTCCGGGGTGGCGGGAAAGGTCACAAGAGTGAAACAGGATAGGAGGGGGAAGGGGGAAGGGGGATTTGGGATTTGGGATTTGGGATTTGGAAACAATGCAGACAGGCGAGATCCGTGGGGCGGGCGCCCTCGCCCGCCTGTCTTCGTTCCTGTCCAGTCCCCTCATCCCGACTCTCTGAGGGGAACCCGGGGTCCCGCTTCCCGTCCTTCCGGCCTTTGACTTCGGGGCGCGTTTCCGCCATCCTGCCCTTCCGGCGGGACCTCCCGCACGGAGGAGGGTCCGGATGGAGTGGCTCGCCGCCCTGCACGATCCCGAGAAGCTCAAGGCCCTCATCGCCTGGGGAAGTTATCCGGTCCTCTTCGGGATCGTCTTCGCCGAGACCGGGCTGCTCGTGGGTTTCTTCCTCCCGGGCGACTCCCTCCTCGTGACGGCAGGGATCATGGCCGGCCAGGGCTACCTGGACCTCTGGACCCTCTTCTGGCTCCTTTCCGCCGCCGCCATCGTGGGCGACTCCACCGGCTATTCCATCGGATACCGGACGGGGCCCCTGATCTTCAAGCGGCCGAAATCCCTCCTCTTCAATCCGAACCACCTCGTCAAGGCCCAACACTTTTACGAGAAGTACGGCGGCAAGACCATCGTCCTGGCCCGCTTCGTCCCCGTCATTCGCACCTTCGCCCCCGTCGTCGCTGGAGTGGGGCGCATGGAGTACCGCCGGTTCCTCTGCTTCAACGTTTTCGGGGGAATCGGCTGGATCCTCAGCATGACGACGGCCGGTTTCTTCATGGGGCGGATCCCCGGGGTGGACCGGTACCTGCACCTCATCATCCTCACGGTGATCATCGTCTCCTGGATTCCCGGGGTGGTTGAGGTGCTGAGAGAGCGGAGAAGGAAAAGAGGGGAGGTTGATGGGTCGAAGGGAAGTTCCGAGGGAGAGGCGCCCTGAACCCTAGGACCTTCCTCCAGGGTCGTCTTCGATCTGGCCCTTGACCTCGTAGACGGCCAGCGGCTTGGAGAGGCCCTTGACCTCCATGTCCCCGACCTTCTCGAAGAGGAACTCGTCCTTGGCCAGGTGGTAGGTGGCCTCGCCGACGAGGATCTGGCCGGGCCGGGCGATGGACGTTTCGATGCGGGAGGCGGCGTTGACCGTGGCCCCGAGGACGGTGAACTCCATCCGGCGAACGCTGCCGATGTCCCCGGCCACCAGAGGCCCCGAATTGATTCCGAATCGGAAGACCAGGGGCGGCTTGTCGGCCTGCTCGCGGTTCAATTTCTCCAGCGCCCAGCGCATGTCCAGCGCGCATTGGACCGCGCGCACGGCATGGTCCTGGGTCGGGATGGGCGCGCCGAAGACGGCCATCACGCAGTCGCCGATGAACTTGTCCAGGGTCCCCTCGTGGCCGAAGATCACGTCCGTCATGCGCGAGAAGCACGCGTTGAGCATGTGCGCCACCTCCCCGGGGGGCATGTTCTCCGTCATGGAGGTGAAGCCCACCAGATCGGCGAAGAGAACCGTCCCGGTCACCTCGCGCACGTCCAGAGCGATGCCTTCGGCGGCCTCGCCGGCGCTGATGATGCGCCGGACCACCGAGGGGGAGTGGTACCGCTCCAGGCGGGCCTTGGCGCGGCGCTCTGCCTCCACCGCGGCGCGGAGCTCCGCCTGGCGGATGCCCATGGCGGCATAGCCCGAAAGTGCGGAGAGGAGGTCCAGGTCGAAGTCCCCGAAGGCCTTGGTCTTGAGAGGGGTGTCCGCGTAAATGATGCCGAGAACCTTGTCCTTGAGCTTCAGCGGCACGCACAGGGCCGAGCGGATCCCGAGGAAACGGATGCTTTCCCCGGCCTTGAACCGCGGGTCCACCTGGGCGTCGTGACAAAGGATGGCCACCCCATCCTCCCGCGACTTCCGGGCGATGCTGGAACTGATCCGGATGGGGCCCGTACCCTTCCCCGTCTGCCGAACGGCGCGGGATTCGAGGGCGCCGGTCTTCGGGTCCACCAGGAGGATCACGGCCTGCTGCGCCGGAAGATACTCGAAAACCACGTCGAGGATTTTCTCGAGGACGCCCTCCACGTCGTCGGCGGAGAGGAGCGTGCGGGAGACCTCCGAGAGGACGGAGAGGATCCGGCTCACCCGGGAGAGGCGCTGGACGTCTTGCAGCGCGGGGGCCGCCGCGGGCTTCTCCAGCTCGGCGAGGCCCAATGCGCTCTGGATCTCCTCCACGGGCCGGATGATCGTCCCCTCGGTGACGAGTCCGTCCTCCTCGGATGGAGTGATCTGGACCCGGTCCCGGATGTCCTCCTCGAACCGCAATGGAAACGACCCCAGGTGAATCGTGTCCCCGGAGGACAGAGGGCTTTCGTGGACGGCGACGTCGTTGACGCGGGTGCCGTTTCGGGAGCCGAGGTCCACGATCTTCCATCCTTCCGCGGTCCGCACGAGATCCGCGTGACGGCGGGAGACCGTGTGGTCGGGAACCACCAGGTCGCTGTCCGGCATGCGGCCGAGGGAGACCCGCTCCTTGGCGAGCAGGAGCCGCCGCGTCTCCCCGTCCACCGTGTACGTGAGCCAGAACATGCGTGCTCCTCGGTCGAAGTCTACCACGGGTCCCCGGAGCGGAACGCCGAGGAAGCGGTGGGCGGCATCAGGCGAGCTTCCCCGTGCGCCGGTCCAGGGCGCTCGCCGCAAGGGTGGCCAGACCCGCCAGGAGGAAGGCCGGGACGAGTTCGTAGACGATCCGGTCCGACAGCCCCGCGACCTTCCAAAGGACGGTGACGAGGAAACCCGTGGCGATCCCCGCCACGGCTCCCCATCGGGTCACCGACCGGGTCCACAGGGAGAGCAGAATCACCGGCCCGAAGGCCGCGCCGAGACCGGACCAGGCGAAGAGGACAAACCAGAAGACGACCCTCACCTCGCCCACGGCCACCGCCATGGCCGCCGCGCCCAGGACCACCACGGCCGCCCGGCCCGCCAAAAGAGAAGCCCGGCCCGTCGTGGCGACACCGAAGACCTTTTCGAAGAGGTCCCGGCTCACCGCCGAAGCGGCCACCAAGAGCTGGGAGGAAACGGTGGACATGATGGCCGAGAGGATGGCCGCCAGCATGACCCCCGCCAGGAGGGGGTGGAGCATCTGCCGCGACAGGAGGGGGAAAAGCTGTTCGGGGTCCTTCAACCCCGGCAGGACCACCCGGCCCGCCAGGCCCAAGAAGCCCGCCCCGTAAAAGACGAGGACTCCCCAAACCAGGGCGATGACCTGGGTCTGCCGGATCTTCTCCTCCCCCGAGGCGGCCATGTAGCGGGTCAGCACGTGGGGCTGACCGGGGTAGCCGAGCCCGATGCCGAAGAGTCCCGTAACGAGCCCGAAGAGGGCGAATCCGGTCTTTCCGCCGGTGACAAGCGTGAGGTTCGGATCCGTTTCGGAGAGAGCCGCAAGGACCGCCGAATATCCGCCCGCTTCGCGAAGGACGAGGAGCGGCATCAGAACGAGGGCGAAGACCATGATCAGGCCCTGGACGAAATCGGTCCAGGAAACAGCTCTAAATCCCCCCAGAAGCGTGTAGACGAGAATCACGACACCGCCCGCCACGACGCCCGTTCCGTAGGGAAGGCCGAGGATGGCCTCCATGGCCTTGCCCGTGGCGGTGAGCTGGGCGGCCACGTACCCGCCGAGCGACACGAAGATCACCAGGACCGAGGCGAGCCGCAGGATGTGGCCCGGATCGCCCAGCCGGTCGCACAGGAAATCGGGCAGGGTCAAGGAGCCTCTGGCGGCGGCCTCCCGTCTCAGACGAGGCGCGACCAGGTACAGGTTCACGACGTAGCCGGCAAGGCATCCCGGCGCGTACCAGAGAGCCGAAACGCCCCCCGCGTACGTCATGCCCACGGCGCCGAGGACCACCCAGCCCGACTCGGAGGAGGCGGTGGAGGAGATGGCGGTCACCCAGGAGCCGATGGACCGGCCGGCGAGAAAGAAATCCTCCGGCGAACGGGTGAGGCGGGCCGCGAGGGCCCCGATCACCAGGAGGGCGGCCATGTAGGCGGCGACGACGGAGGCGATCATCCAGTCAGGACTCACGGCGCTTCCCCCATACGAAGACCAGGAGCGCCCCGACCACGAAGGCGGCGGGCACGGCCAGCAGGAAGACGTGGGTGGCGAGCGGCGCGTTCTCCATCGGTGCTTCCTCCCTTGGGGGGCCTGCGGCCCTCGGCCCCGCGGATGACCCTACCCTTTACCGAAGGCCTCCGGGATCGGCGCCTCCACGGTCCGGACTCCTCCCGAGGGAAGCGGGAAGGTAGTCTTCCAGGCGTGGAGGAGCATGCGCGGCGCGGCCCCGGACACTGCCTCCCCGTAGCGCCGGTCCCCCAGGATGGGATGGCCCGCCGATGCGGCGTGGACCCGGATCTGGTGGGTTCGCCCGGTGACCGGTCGGACCTCCAGCAGGGTGCCTCCCACGCGCGGCCCGAGGGAGCGGTATCGCGTGAGCGCGGGAAGCCCGGAGGGATCGGGGGTGACGATGCCCTCCCGCGGCGGGGACAGGGGAAGGCTCCAGGTCCCCTCGGGCGGATCGGGCGATCCGTCCACCACCGCCAGGTAGGTCTTCTCCACGTTGCCCTCGGCGAGAGCCCTCCCCAGAAAGGCGGCGGCGCCTTCCTCCAGGGCCACGAGGAACACCCCCGAGGTGGGCGCGTCCAGGCGGTGGACGGGGCGAAGGGCCGCCAGGGGGACGCCCCTCTTTCGGGCCAGAGCGTGCAGGAGGGAGCCGGCCACCGCCTCCCTCGTGGGGACGGCGGGAACGCCGGCGGGTTTGTTGAGGGCCACGATCCCCTCTCCCTCCCACAGGATCTCCACCGGAGGGAGGCCCTCCTCCCGGCGGGACTGAAAGGCCTCCACCTCCACCGCGGCTCCCGCGCGGCACGCACGGGACGCGAGGCGGCACCTCCGCCCGTCCAGGTACACCGCCCCCCGGTCGATGAGCGCCTTGGCCTTTCTCCGGCTCAGGTGCGGGTCCAGGGCCGCCAGAACGGCATCCAGGCGCGCCCCGTCGAGGGATTCAGGGACCTTGAGGTGCCGCCGCACGGCTTTTCTCCAGATCGGATACCAGGGCCTCCACCGCCCGGCGCAGGTCCTCGAGGGTCCCGTCGTTCGAGAGGGTCCGATCCCGCAGGGCGAAGGTGGCCTCCAACTGCTGGGCCGCCGGATCGGTGGAGTTCTCCTCGGCTTCCTTGGCCAGGAACGATGCGAGGTCCGTCACGGCGTCGCCGCGGCCCGTCCGGAGGCGTGCCCGCTCGAAGCGCACCCGGGCCGGAGCCGTGACCCCGACGAGGACGAAGCCGGCCACGCGCCGCAGGGCCTGCACCTCGGCGGGATTGCGAATGGAGTCCACCACGTCCCGTCCCCCCAGTCGCGGGGCCATTCGCTCGGCCAGAGCCCCTGGGCCGCCTTCCCGGCGCAGTTCGTTTCCCGTGACGATGAGGTCGTCTCGGCCCGTCGTCCGCCCCCGCCCGATCGCTTCTTCGCGAACGATGTCCGAGAGGCTGTGGCAGGCGAAGCCCATGGAGCCCAAGACGGCGGCCACCTCTCCCTTCCCCGCGGCGTTGGGACCGGTGAGGCCGATGATGAGGCTCTCCCGCCGTGTCATTCCATCTCCTTGATGCGCTCCGCCGCCAGCTTCCTCAGAAGCTCCGAATCCGGGCTGAGGGCCGCCAGGGAATACTCGGACCTGGCCAGGGGCGCGTAGCCGCCGAAGTGGTAGGCCCTTCCCATGAAGTAATGGGCCTTGCCCTGCAGGGAGGTGGTCCCCGCGGCGTTCACGAGGAGGTCGGTGAAGCCGTTGATGGCGGCCGTGTAGGCGCCCCGGCGGACACGGGCGTAGTTGAGGTAGTACGCCGCGTCCCCGGCATAGAGGTCTAGTGGGCGCTCGCCGACGAAAGCCTCCAGTCGGGCGGCGGCCTCCGCGTCTTTCCCCCGCCTCAGCAACGCGACGGCCTCCATCAGTTCGGCGCGGTTCACCGTGACCTCTCGCACATACGCCTCGGCCCAGCGGCGGTACTCGGACTCGAAGGCCTCGGGGCTCTCGCCGCAGGTCTGGGAGAGCGCCTCCCAGAAGGGCGAACCGGACCGCAAGGCGGAGAGCCAGGACCGGAGGGCCGCCCTCCCCTTCCGCGCCTCCAGGGCCCTCATCGCCCACGCGCCGGCCACCCACGCTCCGTCGCCCGAATCGCCCAGAGGCCGGACGAGAAGGGGCGGCGCATCGCTCTCGAGCAGGGCTCGTCTCGTGTAGGCTTCGCCGAAGCCCGAAAGGTGGAGGGCCGATCCCGCCCGGAACCAGAGCGGCGTCTGTCCGTACAGGGGGATCTCCTGGTCCAGGACCGCCCAGGCCAGGGCCGCCGACATGACCTCCCTGGCTGGCCACCACTTCAGGACGATGGGTTCCATGGGAAGGTCCACGCTGGAGAAGCCGTCCTCCCGGCGGACGGCGAAGGCCTCTCGAAAGGCGCAGTCCCGGAAGGATCGTGGGACGAGGACGATACGGTTGCCGTCCGCGGGGAACAGGCCGGCCCCATCTTTCAAGTCCCTCACGGCCCCGACAAGCTCCTCCTCCAAACGTCCCGCCGCCGCCGCCACGTTGGGTTCCCGGCAGATCTCACCCTCGCAGGGGCCGACCTTCAGACCCGCGACGGAAAGCTCCCGCACCGCGGCTTCGGCGGGAACGGGGAGGGGCGGGGCGGGAGCCGGCGGCACCTCCCTCCGGCCTACGGCCCGGGACCGAACCTCCGGCACCTCCGGGGCGAGGAGCCACCGGAGGTCGCCCCCCTGGAGGGCCAGCCACAGGAGCAACGCCGCGCCGGCCCCGCCGGCGGCGGCCAGGCCGAGGAGAATCGTCCGACGCGCCCGCATCAGGGGGCCTCCACGGCGGACGAATCGGTCCACCCGCGGCCTTCGCCCCAGAGCACCAAGGAACGATCGCCCGCCCGGGCCACGCGCAGGATTTCCGATCCGGGGGGAAGAACAGCCAGGGGCTTTCCGCCGCCTTCGGGCTCGGCCCGGACTTCGGCGGGGGCCACCACGACCACGGGTTGCTGCCGTGGCAGGACCGAGTCCGAGTACGCCAGGACCGCACCGGATGCCCCCATGAGGATGAAGGCCGCCACCACTCCCTGGACGCAGGCCCGGCGGATCGGGCCCGGGGACAGAACGAGAGCCGCAACGAGGGCCCCGTTTCCAAGAAGGGCGAAGAGCAGGACCAGGGCTTCCAGAAGGCCCGGAGGGATCGCCGCCAGGGCCGCCTCCCAGGGGGACGGCTCATAGGGGGGCACCCGCGCGGGCAGGAGCCGCCGGGCCGCCTCCAGGTTGTGGCGCGCCGCCTCCAGGCCGGGATCGAACCGAAGGGCGCGCCGGTACTCGAGAATGGCCCGTCCCAGGTCGCCGGACTTGAAGGCGCAGTTTCCGAGGTTGTATCGCAGGCCGGCCCCATCGCCCTCCGCCTCCTTCAGCAGGAGGTAGAGCCGTCCGGCCTCGGAGAAGTCGCCCCGGTCGTAGGCTTGAGCCGCCTGCAGGGCCAGGAGGTCCCCCGGGCCCTGGGCGGATGACGAGGGAGGCAGGAGGAGCCCGGCGGCGAGCGCGATGGGGAACCACGCGCGGGCGGTCCCCCCGCGCCCCCGGCCGTCCCGCGGCCCTTCCGCTTCCCCCTGCACCCACGCCCGAACGGCCTCGTAGCGCTCCAGAAGGTCCATCTTCGTGGGCCGCTCCGGGGCGTACCGGGCGCGCTCAAGAAGGTCCGCGAGGGCGAGGGCCTTTTCCTTCCTCACCGCGTCGGGCTCGGCCTTTGCAAGGACCTCCTCCAGTTGGGCCCGGCTCAACCCCGTGGTGGAGCAACCCGTCTTCAGATCGAACGCGGCCATCAGGGCGCGGCTCAACTCCTCGTGAAACTCCTCCGCCCTCCTCACGTCCAGCCTCCGCCGCGCCCGGTGGAGGCTCCTCCTCAGCCTGTGCTTCAAGGCGCGCGCCCTGCGCTTCTCGGGGGCCGTGAAGAAGGCCCGGTAGGTGCCAAGTCCCGCCGCGATGAGGGCGGCGAGGGCGAAGGGGATGGGCAAGAGGCGCCAGAATACCCGGCGGGTGAGGAACACGTTCCGCACGGGACCGGGAACGGGCCGCCGGACCAGCGGCGCGAGGGAGACCTGGGTGCCGGCGGCCCCCGACGAGACACCCACCAGGACCCGACCTCCCCCCTCCGTCAGGACCGAGTAGGCCTGTTTTCCTGGGTCGAAGGCCACCAGTTTCGCCCGGGGAAGGTCCACGGCGCCCGCCGCCCGGGGCAGAAAGGCGAGCCGGTACGTGCGGCGGGTTTTCAGGATCCCCCGTTCGAAGGCGCTCGTATCCTGTACGGTGGGCGGATAAGCCTGGAGGAAGGGCGAGGCCGCCACGTCGAGGGGGGCCTCGGGAAGAAAACCCTCCCCCTCCACCTGAAGGGCCAGCGTGACCGGGCGCCCGCCCTCCACCTGCCGGGGAGGAGGCTCCACGGCGCGCAAGGTAAACCGTCCCACGGCTCCCCGAAAACCCGCCGGGGGCGCCGGGAGCGGCGTCACGTCCAGGCGGACGCCCCCCCCTCGCAGGACCGCCCGGCCGGGAGCCGAATCCAGGCGAAGTTCGGCTTCGAAATCCTCCACGACCTTCGGGCCGGGCTCCAACGGAAAGAGCGTGGCGCGCATCACGACCGCGTCCAGGTAGAGGTGCCCGTTGCGCCGGGTCTGGACCGCGCGCGCCTTGGAGGCGAGGGGGTCCTCCACCTTCTGGAAGCCGTCGAAGGCCGCCGGCCGCGTGATGTCCAGCCCGCGCACCGAACGGCGGGTCAGCAGGTGTAGGGTGTAGACCACGGGCTGCCCCACGTAGACGCGGGAGGAGGAGACGGAACCGAAAAGGAGCACGTCCTCCAGCACGGCCGGAGCCGGCCGCGAGGAAGACGGGGGCGGCTTGGCCGGAGACGGGGCCGCCCCGCCCGTTTCCACTTCCACGGCAAAGCCCGGAACCGTCACCACCGTCTCTCCAATACGGAGGTTCAAATCGGGAACCGCGAGGCGGCCGGCGTTTCGCGGGCTGAGCATGTAGTGAAAGAGCAAGGCCCTGCCCGAGGAACCCGCTTCCACCGTCTGATACGTGCCCACCACTTGAAATCCCGCGAGGGCGGGGAGGACCGGCTGGGCGAGGAGCGGACCGCCCCCCTCGACCCGGAGGGTGAAGGTCACGTTTTCACCAAGGCGGACCCTCGGCCGGCTGACCGATCCGGTCACGCGGAGACCTTCGGCGCTGGGGGATGTGCCCCCGGCAGGGAGGAGGATCAGGATCGCCGCCAGGGCGGGGAGGAGCCGACGCGTTCCGGGCGCCGCCCCCCGTCCGCTCACGGCCGGACCCCGCCCTGCCCGCCGCCGTTCTGGGGACCCAGGTAGGGCTCCACGTCCCCCAGGCGGACGGAGACGAGCCTGGACACACCGCCTTCGGCCATGGTGACGCCGTACAGGACGTCCGCCAGCTCCATGGTGCGCTTGTTGTGGCTCACGACCAGGAACTGGGTCCGCCCCCGAAACTGGGTGAGAAGCCGGCTGAAGCGCGTGATGTTGGCCTCGTCCAGGGGCGCGTCCACCTCGTCCAGGACGAAGAAGGGCTGGGGGCGGTACAAGAAGAGCCCGAAGAGGAGGGCCAGCGCCACCATGGCCTTTTCTCCGCCGGAAAGGAGCTGGAGGCTCTGGAGCTTCTTCCCCGGCGGCTGGGCGTAGATCTCCACGCCCGTATCCAGGGGATTGGTCTCGTCGAGGAGGCTCAGCCGGGCCTCCCCCCCCTCGAAGACCTGGCGGAAGAGGTGACCGAAGTGTTCCTGGACGGCGTTGAAGGCCTCCATGAAACGGTCCCGGGTGGTGCGGTTGATCTTCCGTATGGTCTCGTTGAGGGACGCCACGGCGTCTTCCAAATCCTTGCGCTGGGCGCTGAGAAAGCCGTGGCGCTGCTCCAGTTCGGCGTACTCGGAGCGGGCGGCCAGGTTCAGTTCGCCGAGTTCCTGGATTCGCCCCTCCAGGCGGGCGAGGGCCTTTGTCTCCTCGTCCCGCTCCTCTGGAGAAAGCGGAGGTTCGCCGGCAAACTCCCTGGCCAGGTCCTCGGGAGACTCCTCGAAGCTCTCCTCCAGGCGCGATTGGAGGTTTTTGAGGTCCGCCGCCACGGTGGCGTGCTCCACCTCGACGCGGGCGTGCTCCTCCCTCACCTCGGCCGCCGATTCCCGGGCCTCCCGGACCCGTTCCTCGATGCGGGACAGTTCTTCCGAAAGCCGGGCGTGATCCTCCTCCGAGCGACGCTTGCGGTCGCGGTCCCCCTCGAGGGCGAGGATGAGCGTTCTCAACTCCTGCTGACCGGAGGTTACGGCCTTCTCCAGGGCGGAAACGCGCTCCGAGAGGTCGGAGAATTCGGAAGCCAGTCGCCCGTCGGTGGCCGACAACTGGGCCTTGGCTTCCTCCGCGTGCTTCCTGGCGTTCTGAGCCGACCGGTGGCGCTGGCTCACCTCCGAGTGGCGCGCCCGGCTCTCGGCCACGGCCTCATGGGCCGCCTCCAGGGCGGCTCGGGCCCGGGCATGGCGCTCTTCCGACGCCTGGAGGGCGGCGTCCGCCTCCCGGCGGGCCCGGTCGGAGGCCTCGATCCTGGCCGCCAGGTCCTTTCGCTGAGCCTCGAAGGACTCCCTCTCCTCACGGGCCTGCAGGACCTCGCCTTCGAGGAGGTCCCGGGAGGCGGCGAGCCGGCGGCGCTCTCCGTCCAGATTCATCGCATCGCGCTCCAGGAGGGCCTGGGCCTCGGCGGCCCTCTTCTCGGCGAGGCGGGCCGCCTCGAGGGCGATCCGGCCTTCCTCCGCGGCCCGCACCGCCGCGGCCTCCTGCTCCTCGGCCCGGACCACGGCCCGGGAGGCCTCCTTCGCGGCCCGGGCCGCCTGACGAAGCCGGTGTTCGTGCTCCAGGAGCGAGGAGGCGCCCGTGCCACCGGAACCGCCTCGCACCCACCCGTCGGGGTGGACGAGAACGCCGTCCAGGCTCACGGCGGGAAACCCGGTGGCGGATGCGGTCTGGCGGGCGGCCTCGGCGGTCCGGGTCAGGAGGGCGCGGGGGATGAGGCGGCGGACCTCCTCCGGGAGACCCTCCTGCTCGTGGAGGTAACCGAGCGTGCCCTTGGGCGCCTTGGGCGGGTGGGGACCACCCGCTCCGGGGAGGAAAAAGACGGCCTGGCCGGCCCGCTCCGTTCCCAAGGCGCCGATGAGATCCGGGAGCGACTCCCAGGGCGCGTCCACGTAACCCGCCAGGAGATCCCCCAGAACCGCGGCCAGGGCAGGGAGAAGGCCTTCGGGCGCCGGGGCCAGCAAGCGGGCCAGTCCCCTCTCTCCCGCGCCAGGGAGCCGAGCCGAGACCAAGGAATGGGCGGAAGAGCGCAGGGCCGCCGCGTGCTCCTCCAGGACCCGGACTTCGCTCTCGGCCACGGCCAGATCCTTGCGCGCGGCGGCCAGGGCTTCCTGGGCGAGTCGCACCTGGGATTCCAACCCCACGGCCTCCTTGGAGCGGACCTCCGCCTCTTCCCTGCATCGGGAGAGGGCGGCCTCGGCCTCCTCCTTCCGCGCCGCGAGATCCGTCCACGACGCCTCGGCGGCGGCCTCCCGTTCGCGGAGGCTCTCCTCCTCCCTCTGAAGGCGGCGCTCGCGCTCGGCGGCCTTCCGGAGGTCCTCCTCCAAACGGGAGGAGACGGCGCTCAGGCGGGAGTGCTCCTGGGCCTGCGCGAAGGTCTTCTGGCGGAGCGTTTCCCGTTCGCGCTCCAGCGTCTCCACGGCGCGCCGGCATTCCTCCAGCGCCTCCTGGGCCTTCGCCACGGCGGCCAGGGCGGAGGCCTCCTCCGCGGCGAGCCGATCCACCTCCGCCGACAGGCGCTCCAGCTCCTTGGCGCCGGCCGAAACCCTCCGGGCCAGGTCCTCCCGGTCCGCGGAGATCTGCCGCTGGCGGTTCCTCGCCGCGAGGATCTGGTCGGTGCGCCGGGCGATCTCCTGCTCGGCCCGTTCGCGGCTCAGGTCCCGCTCGTGGAGCGCCCCCACGATGGCCTGGAGGGACACCTCGTGCTCGTGCAGGGAAAGACGGGCGGCCTCCAGCTCGGCCTCCAGGGCCGACGCCGCGGCCTCCCTCCGCTCCCGTTCGGACTGTAGGAGGTTCCCGTCCCTCTGGAGGGCGGCGCGCCGGCCCGAGAGCTGGCCGTACAGCCGGCCCCACAGCCTCCGCTGGCGGGCTCTCCGCTCGTCGGAGAGGCGGACGAAGCGGTCCGCCTTGGCGGCCTGCCGCTTGAGGGAGGCCATCTGGCCCTCCACCTCGAGGAGGATGTCGTTCAGGCGCAGAAGGTTGGCCTGGGTGGCATCAAGCTTCTGGAGGGCGCTCCGGCGGTTTTCCTTGTAGTGGGCGATGCCCGCCACTTCCTCGAAGATCATCCTCCGCTCTTCGGGGCTCGCCACGAGGAGGGCCTCCACCCGGCCCTGCTCCACGAGAAAGGAGCCCTGGGTCGAGACCGCGTGGCGCTGGAGGAACTCGTGGACGTCCTTCAGGCGGACCGACCGCCCGTCCATCAGGTAGGCGCTCTCGCCCGTGCGGACCAGCCGGCGCCCCACCTGGAGGCGTCCTCCGTCCCCATCGGTGAAGGTCATGAGGACTTCGGCCATCCCCGACGGGGGCCGCTTGTGGCTCCCGTTGAAGATCACATCCTGCATCTTGTGGCCGCGGAGGCTCTTCGGACTCTGCTCGCCGAGGGCCCACAGGATGGCGTCGGTCACGTTGCTCTTACCGGAGCCGTTGGGGCCCACCACCACCAGGAGGTCCTCCGGGATCGGCACCCGCGTCCGGTCCGCGAAGGATTTGAACCCGGCGAGTTCGATCTCCTTGAGCCGGAGCATGGCGTGGCCTCAGGCCTTCCGGAAGGCGGCGAGCCGGGCCTTGAAGGCCTCGGAGAGGGGGGCCTTGGCCTTCGCCGCGTAGTCGTAGCACACCTGGACCGACCGGCCCTCGGCGGCCAGCTCCCCTTCGGCCTCGAGCCGGTACTCGAAGGTGAAGGAGGTGCGGCCCACCTCGCCCACGCGAAGCCCCACGCGAACCCTGTCCTCGTATCTCACGGGGCGGCGGAAGTCCATCTCCAGGCGGGCGAGGATGAAGGTGAAATCGGTGGCCTCCGTGACGCCGAAGACCTCCCGGAACAGGGCCTCCCGGGCCATCTCGAAATAGGTGCCGTAGACCACGTTGTTCACGTGCCCCATGGCGTCGATGTCCCGGAAGCGGACCTGGATCTCCGTCTCGAAGGGGTATCCGTCCAAGGGAGCCTTCCTCTCGTGAAATCCTTGCCTCATAATCCCTTCAGGAGGTTCATCCTACCATGAACGAGACCCGACTCAGAAGCATCCAGGAGGCGCTCGCGGCGGAGGGCCTGGACGCGTGGTTCTTCTCCGACTTCAAGGGCACCGATCCCATCGCCCTCAGTCTCCTGGGCCTTCCCGAGAAAGCCATGCGCACGCGGCGCTGGTTCTACCTGATCCCCGCCCACGGGGACCCCCTGAAGCTCTGCCACGCCATCGAGCCGGCCAGCCTCGATCATCTCCCCGGACGCAGGGTGACCTACGGCCGCTGGCAGGAGTGGCAGGAGGCTCTCGCCAAGGCCCTCTCCGGGATGAAGCGGGTGGCCGCCCAGTACGCCGAGGACGGCCTCATCCCCGCCGTGGGCAGGCTGGACGCCGGCCTGGCCGATTTCCTTCGGAGCCGTGGCGTGGTTCTGGTCTCCTCCGGGGACCTGGTGGCTCGTTTCGAAGTAACCCTCTCTCCCGAACAGGAGGCGGGCCACCGAAGGGCCGTCCGCATCCTCGAGGAAACGGTGGACATGGCCTTCGCGCGGGTCCGGGCCTCCCTCCAGGCCGGGACGCCTCTGAACGAATACGCCCTCCAGCAGGAGATGGCGGCCTTCTTCGAGGGGCGCGGGCTGACGACCATGGCCCACCCCATCGTGGCGGTGAACGCCCACGCCGCCGACCCCCACTTCGAACCCGCCCCCGATGGATCGGCCGTCATCGGCCCCGACAGCGTGCTCCTTCTGGACCTCTGGGCCAAGGAAACGGGCCCGGGCTCCGTGTACGGGGATCTGACCTGGTGCGCCTGGACGGGGGCCCGGGTCCCCGAGGAGCAGGCCCGCGTCTGGGAGGCCGTGACGGCCGCGCGCGACGCCGGTGTGGCCAAGGCCAAGGAGGCCGCCGTCCGGCCCGTGGCCGGGTGGGAGGTGGACCGGGCCGCCCGCGACGTCATCGAGAAGGCCGGATACGGCGCCGCCTTCTTCCACCGGACAGGACACTCCATCTACGTGGAGGACCACGGGAACGGCGCGAACATGGACGACTTCGAGACCCGGGACACGCGGCGACTCCTCCCCCACACCGTCTTCTCCGTGGAGCCGGGCATCTACTTCCCGGGCCGCTACGGCTTCCGCTCCGAGGTCAACTGCCTCGTGGGCGAAGGATCCGTCGAGGTCACCGGCAAGAGCCAGGGGGCCCTGCCCGCCCTCCTCGGGTGAGGGCGGCGGCTTCTGAATTCGGTGGCGGTTCGGGGGGGCGCCGCCCAAGAAGGCGGTGGCTCCTCGTTCTCCGAAACCTACACGAAGAAGTCTGGATAAAGCTCCACCCCCGGGTTGACGGCGTACGGCTCGAAGTCGGTGACGCCCTCGGCCCGGAGCAGGTCCTCGTCGATGAAGAAATTCCCCGTGCAGGTCCGGCTCTCCTTCACGAGGATGACATGGGCCGCGTCGGCCATGATGGACGGTTTCCTGCCGTGGGCGATGACTTCGTCTCCCCCCAGGAGGTTCTGCACCGCGGCCGTGGCGATGACGGTCCTCGGCCAGAGGCAGTTGACGGCCACGCCCTCGTCCTTCCATTCCTCCGACAGGCCCAGGGAGACCAGGGACATCCCGTACTTGGCCAGGGTGTACGCCACGTGTCGGCCGAACCAGTCGGGGGCCACGCCCAGCGGCGGCGAGATCGTGAGGATGTGGGGGTTGGCGGACTTCAGCAGGTGCGGCAGGGCGTACTTGGAGCACACCCACGTGCCCCGGGCGTTCACCGCGTGCATGAGGTCCCACTTCTTCACGGGCAGGTGGGGAGTGGAGCGGATGTCGATGGCGCTGGCGTTGTTGACGAGGATGTCCAGTCCGCCGAAGACTTCCACGGCCTTCTCCACGGCGGCCTTCACCTGGTGCTCGTCCCGGATGTCGCAGAGGATGGGCAGGGCCCTGCCGCCCGCCTCCTCGATCTCCCGCGCCGCCGTGTAGATGGTCCCCGGAAGCTTGGGGTGAGGCTCGGCGGTCTTCGCGGCGATGGCCACATTGGCCCCGTCCTTCGCGGCTCGGAGGCCGATGGCCAGGCCGATGCCCCGGCTCGCCCCCGTGATGAACAGCGTCTTGCCCTTCAAGTCCATCGCGTTCCTCCGCGGGGCATTGTAGCAGGAGGCCCTTCCCTCCGACACGTCCGAAACGGCCGCCCCCGCGCGACGGGGTCCGGGGCCTGTCCGGCGCGGCTCACGCCTCCCTTGCGCCGTCGCCTGGGGAGTCCGGACCGTCTCCGGCCTGAAAGTCGAAATCCCTCGCGACGACGCTGGCGAAGGTGGCCGCGTACACCACCGCCCCCCCGCGCACGAGGACCCGAGCGGCCTCGGCGAGGGTCGCTCCGGTGGTCCGAACGTCGTCCACCAGGAGGACGCGCAGACCTTTCAGTCCGGCTTCCCTCGCCGCGAAAGCGGCCCGGACGTTTTCCCGCCGCGCCGCGGCGCTCAGCCCCTTCTGGGGCCGAGGCCGCTTCCGGCATGTCAGGAGGGGCCGGGCCGGCAAGCCCAGCCGCCTCGCGGCGGCCCGCGCCACCAGCCCCGCCGGCTCGAATCCACGGCTGAGCCTCCGGGAGAGGGGGCTCGGCACCCACACCACGCAGTCGTAGGGAGCCCCGGGCCACCGGCGCAGGACGACGCGCGCCACCGCCGTGCCGATCAGCGCCGCCAGGGGATAGCGCCGCTTGTCCTTGTACAGGAGAACCAGCGCCCGGGCGGGGCCCTTGTACAGGTAAGCCGACACGTGGGCCTGGTACGGAGGCGGATCCACGAGGCAGGCGCCGCAGGGGTGGGGCTCCTGTCCCTCCACCGGAGGGAGCGGAAGTCCGCACACGGGGCAGAGGGGGGGGAGGGGCTTTCGGCGGGCCCTCCAGCACCTCCGACAAAGGCCCGGGGCGGGGCCGCCTTCCGAGTCTTCCCCGCACAGGACGCACGGTCCTGCGGGAATCACGTAGGCAAAGACCCGTGCGAGGACGGCGCGGGCCCTCACGGCGCCTTGGACCCCGGACCGGGAGGCGCAACGGGCGCCGCCTCGCCGGGCGGGAGGTAGAGGATCACTTCTCCGGGCTTCTTGAAGAAGTACCGCTCGCGGGCCGGGCGCTCGTAGAGTTGAGGATTCTCCCTCAGGGCCTTGATTTCCGCCTTGAGGCGCAGGTTCTCCTCGCGGAGGCCCTGGACCTCCGACTCGAGCTTCTGGATCTGGCGCCTCAGGGCCAGGAGCTCCAGGATGCCGCCCTTGCCCCAGACCAGAAGCGCCAGCATGGGCAGCCAGACGAGCAGGAGCAGGCTCCAGGCGATCTGCGCCCGGCGGGGGTTCAGGTTCTCAGGCGTTCCAGCACCTCCGGACCGGCGTAGCGGGCGGCGTTCCCGAGGTCCTCCTCGATGCGGAGAAGTTGGTTGTACTTGGCGAGGCGGTCCATGCGGCAGGGGGCGCCCGTCTTGATGAAATCGGCGTTCACGGCCACGGCCAGATCGGCGATGAAGGCGTCCTCCGTCTCGCCCGAGCGGTGGCTCACGACCACGCCGTATCCGGCGCGCTTGGTGAGTTCCACCGCCTCCAGGGTCTCGGAGACGGTTCCGATCTGGTTCGGCTTGATGAGCACGGCGTTGGCGATCCCGTCCTTCACCGCCTTGCGGATCAGCGCCGGGTTCGTGACCACGTAATCGTCGGCCACGAGCTGAACCCGCGACCCGATCCTCTCGGTAAGAGCCTTCCAACCCCGCGCGTCGTGCTCGCCCACGCCGTCTTCTATGGAGAGGATGGGGTAGCGGCCGAGCCACTTTTCATAGACGGCCACGAGCTGCGCCGACGTCTGCGGTCCCCCGATGCGGTATTTCTTGGACTTCGGGTCCCAGGCGTTGCTCGCCGCCACGTCCAGGGCGAGGAAAACCTCTCGGCCGGGCTTGTACCCCGCCCGCTCCACCGCCTCCACCAGGAGTTTCAAGGCGTCTTCGTCGGCGGGGAGGTCGGGCGCGAAGCCCCCTTCGTCGCCGACGCCCGTCCCCAGCTTGCGCTCCTTGAGGAGGGCCTTCAGGTGGTGGTACACCTCCGCCCCGGCCCTCAGGGCTTCGTGGAAGGACGGAAAGCCCGCGGGGACGATCATGAACTCCTGGATGTCCACGGAGTTGTCGGCGTGGGCCCCGCCATTGATGACGTTCAGCATGGGGACCGGCAGGCGGTGGGCGTGAACGCCGCCCAGGTAGCGGTAGAGCGGCAGTTGAAGGAGGGCGGCCCCCGCCCGCGCCACGGCCTCCGAAACGGCGAGGGTGGCGTTGGCTCCCAGCTTGCCCTTGTTGGGGGTGCCGTCGGCGAGAAGCATCTCCAGGTCGATCCCCCGCTGGTCGAGGGGATCCGCCCCTTCGAGCCGGCTCGCCAGGGTGTTGTTCACGTGGGACACGGCCTTGCGGACGCCCTTGCCCAGGTAAACGCGCCGATCCCCGTCCCGGAGTTCCACCGCCTCGGCCTCGCCCGTGGAGGCTCCCGAAGGGACGGAAGCCCGCCCGACGGTCCCGTCCTCGAGGACGACCTCCGCCTCCACCGTGGGGTTGCCGCGCGAATCCAGGATCTCCCGGGCCAGAATCTCGTCGATGAACATGGTCTTCCCTCCGCGCCCATCCTAACAGGAGCGCCCCGCACGAGGAAGCCCGTCCACGGCGCCACCGAGGCCCGCCGCGAAGCCGCTGCGATCAGCCTCGGAATCCGTGGCACCCGGCGCAGGGCCCGTCCTTCTCGTAGTGGGCCCGTTTGTCTTCGTGGCAGGACTCGCACCCCTCCCGGCCGCTCACTTTCCAGGTGTGCGGCTTGTGGCACTCGGCACAGGAGAGATCCGGGTGGGCGCCCCCCGTGTGGAGCCCCTTGAGCGCCTCGTGGCAGGAACGGCAGTCCGCCAGGGGGAGAACCTCCTGGGGACGGACGTGGCAGGTGTCGCACCCCATGGACATCATGGGAGCGCCGGCGTCCATCTTGTGGCATTCGGCGCAGTCCGTGGGGGCCCGGAAGCCTGCGGCGTGGCAGCGATTGCAGAGAATCTGCGCGTGCTTTCCCCGGAGCTCCCATGGGTGCCAGCCGGCATCGCTCACGGGCATGAGCGTTCCGAGGGGCGTGCGCGGCCCCCTCTGCGGCAGAGTGTGGCACAGCGTGCAGTCCATGGAGATGGCCTTGCCGCTCCGGGCCACGTGGCGGCCGTCGTGGCAGCGGAAGCACCCCGGCCAGTTGCGGTGGCCGATGTTGTCCGCGTAGGTGGTCCAGTTCACCTTCATGGCGGGAAAGACGCTCCGGTCGTAGATGGCTTCCACGGCTTCCTGCGCCGCCCGGATCTTTTCCCGGTCCACGCCGGGATAGTTCGTCTCGTAAAAGGCGGCGATCTCTTTTCGCAGGCCCGCATGGGCGGCCTCCCGATCGGGGTACTCCCGAACGAGGGCGTCCACAGCCACTTTCTTGATCCACGGGAGGTCTGGGCTCATGAGGCCCGAGGCGAGGGCCTGGTCCACAGCCGTTTCGGGGGCGGGATAAATGTGGGTGGGCCGGTTGTGGCAGTCGATGCAGTCCACCGTGTGGCGGGGCTTCAAGGCCAGGGCCTCGGCCGGCTCCTCGGCGTCCAGGCTGACGTAGGTCTCCTCCGAGCCGTCGTGGCGCCGGACGTGGACCCAGGGGATCACCTGCTGGCGCGGGTCGTCGGTGGCGAAGGACACGGTGTTGGCGAGGATCATGTGCCAGTGGATTCCCGCCTGGGCCCCCAGCTTGGGATCGCCGCCCCCGGTCTTGAGCAGGAGGCTCACCTGCTCGGGGGTGTTCTTCTCGTCGTAACGGAAATGGGGGTTCTGGACGAGCTGTGCGCCGTAGAACTTTTGGGGCCAGTGGCATTCCTCGCAGGTTTCGCGGGCGGGGCGGAGGTTCTGGATGGGCACGGGAATCGGCCGCTCGTAGGTTTTCAGGGCCGCGGCGAAGACCTGGCGCACGCCCGACAGTTTGGACTTGACGTACCACGACGCGCCGGACCCCACGTGGCATTCGACGCACCGCACCCTGGCGTGGGGCGAGTGCTGATAGGCCGTGTATTCGGGCTCCATGATGGTGTGGCAGATCCTCCCGCAGAAGGTCACCGACTCGCTGAAGAGGAAGGCGTTGTAAGAGATGAACCCGAGCAGGATGGCCCCTAGGGTCCCTCCGACCATGGACACGGCAAAGCGCCGGCGGTGGACGGGATCGTTGAGGTCCAGCTTTGGATAAGGGGGCTCGTCCAGCGAGTCCGACCGACGCC
Organism: Acidobacteriota bacterium; assembly: GCA_040752915.1. Taxonomy (NCBI): domain Bacteria; kingdom Pseudomonadati; phylum Acidobacteriota; species Acidobacteriota bacterium. The sequence goes on along the minus strand of JBFMHB010000048.1, from coordinate 772 downwards.
GCCGCAGGCTCTCCCTCCTCATGCCGAAGAGGAAGAGGAGCGCTCCGGCGCCGAAGATGGACGGAAAGACCATGTAGGTGAAGATGCCCAGGTAGGGGCTGGGGTGCCCCAGGCTGAACTCGAGAATCAGCGCGAAGACGATGAGGACCAACGACGCCGCCACCACCAGGCCGCCGAAGTAGCTCACCGTGTTGTGGTACAGGGCCCTGGTCCTCCGCGGCTCCGCCATGGGCGCTCCTCTTTCTGGTCCCCCCGATCGCCTCCACAGTGTAGGGTGGGATGCGCGCCCTGGCAACCGGGAATGGGGGAGCGGCCTCTCTGGATTATCGAGTGGAGTCGAAGGTCTGTCCGTCGTCCACGGGGATGTCCTTCGGGTCGTGGGGGACGCCGACGGTGACGGCGCCTTCGCAGGTGCCGCCCTTGCTGTCCGAGGCCGTGAAGGCGATCCGGTACACCCTTCCGTTGGCGGTGCCCGAGCGCTCGGCCCTCAGGCGCGGCGTTCTCGTTCCCACGCCGAAGCCGTCGGGCGAGGTGTCGCCGTCGCCCAGGCCGTTCGTGGGCTCGTCCTGCGTGATGGCCGTCACCGTGACCGTCACAGGGTCGCCGTCGGGGTCGGTGATCCCTTGAAGGGAAATGTCGTTGAGTTTGTGGTTCGGCGGCCAGAGGCGGTTCGGCGAGGCCGACGCGCGGCTGCAGTCGGGCGGCCGGTTTTCGGGCATCACCCCCACGACGAGGCTCAAACGCGACGAGGCGCAGTTGTTGCCCTCGTTCG
>JBFMHB010000047.1 GCA_040752915.1 Acidobacteriota bacterium | reverse complement strand
GGTTTTCCCGGATCCCCGCAAGGAGCCCGGCATCCGACACCCACCCCAATTCCCCCGCCTTCGCAACGTCCGACAGAAACACGTCCCAGTGTTCGAAGGTCCCGGGGGGAACGGGCAGGGGCGCCAGTGTGGGGATCTTGCGAATGTACTCGCGTTTCAGGCCGGCCGGGTCGTCGTAGTCCTCGCCCGCAGCCTGCCGGTAGGCAATGAACCAGGGCTCCAACCAGGCGTAAATCCATGCTTCGCGTACCGTGGGAGGCACGGGAACGCTATACCCTAGAGGAGCAACCGTTCCTCCCGGAAGGAGCAAGAACGGATCGTCCGAGGCATTCCAAGACACGCTGGGAGGAAGCAGGCCATCCTCTGGATTGGGAGAGAACTCCCTCCCCCACGTGTCTTTCGACCAATGGAGCGGACCGAAAAGGGCCGCAACCTCCCAGACCTCCACTCCAAGCGGAAGGTTGATATCCCACAAGCTGATGGTGTTCTCCGCCGGGTTGGTCACCGCGTAGGTATAGCGATAGCCGCCGTGCTGGACGTCCTCTTCGCATGAGGCATGCACCCGCACGTTCTCGAAGATCGGTTTGGGGGGCGCCTGGGCGAAGGAGAGAATCCCGGCCAAAACCAGACAAAAGGCCAGCGCAGCCAACAGAATGGGAATCTGCTTTCGCATGTCACGCACTCCTCTTCTTCTGGCAGGGCCCCAATTCAAGATGGATGAGTGTGCTGCCCGGGTGACATTCCGTGAAACCCAAATTCCTGGCTACCTTTTCTAAGTTTTCTTTAGAAACCGTTCGGTTTACGTCGGCCGATTTGCCTTCTCGGTGCAGAACGTGGTCGCAGTCCCAATGTTGATCAACATCATACAGACCCCCATACCGAAGGCTGAGGTCATTGAAGGAGACCGTGCCTCCCTGAGGGTAGCTCTCCCTGAATTCCCGCGCCAGATTCGCCAGCTTTCGATTCATTTCCGGAGTGCCACAAAAGACGGGGGCGCTGTGGCCAGCGTGGTTGGAGTTCTTCATATAGTCCTCGCTGTCGGGGAGGACTTCAAGCCCATAGACGCCCACCATGAAGGCGATCTCGGTGTAGACCGTCCTTCCCGATGGATCCGACGGATCGAGATGCCAAACCTCATCGGCAAGAAACCGGAATCGCGTATCCTCACAAGCGTATCGACCCATGACTCGGACGACGCCGCTCGCTTCGGGCATGCCCTTGTAGGCGTTCCACCCCTGGTTAGCGTGTGGCCATAAAATAGAGTTGGATCGCTGCCCCCGCTCTCATCCACCGCCGAAGCGAGGAACCCGAGGGTGCGAAACACGTCCCCGGTTGAACGGCTGTGTTCATGGCCCCCCATCCACAAAGGCCGCTCCTCCGCAGGGACCCCGCTCAACGAGTAGTACTCCATGAAGAGGGTCTCGCAGTCTTTCCACCTGCCCTTGCCGACGTCGTAACAGCCTACCCGGAACGCAAACACCTCGTAGTCCCCGGGCTGGCAGAGCATGTCCTTGGGAATGGAAGGCTTGGCCTGAATCCAGACCCAGGGGCGCTCGACTTGAGCAAAAGCGTTGACCGTCCACAACGCGCTCGACGTGAGTAGTCCGGCCATGACCCGTGCGAAGATGCGCCGTCCCATTCTCCCCCTCCCTCAACGTATCGTCCACACCGATGGTCGGTCTGGGGAAAGCCTACCCCCCCCGGTCCTTTGTCAAGGGCGTGGAGGGTCTAGGCCTGTCACAGCGGGCGCTTTACCGGATGACCTTCCCGCCCGAGGTATACTTGCATCGGCTACCGGGCCGGCGGGAAGACCGGACGGCGAGGGTGGCCTTCAGGCCGCACCTTGGGAGGACGGAGCGCCGTGATCCGCTTCTACCACGTGGACATGAACTACCGGGGAGAGGTTCAGGCCCTCTCGGACGTGAGCTTCACGATCCACCCGCGCGAGTTCTGCTTCGTGACGGGCTCCTCGGGGGCGGGGAAGAGCACCTTGCTCAAACTCATCATCCGGGAGGACGGCCCCACCGCCGGGCAGATCGTGGTGAACGGCCGGAACCTCGCGGGGCTCACGCGCCGCCAGATGCCCTTCTTCCGACGCCGCCTGGGAGTGGTCTTCCAGGATTTCCGGCTGATTCCCACGCGCACCGTGTACGAGAACGTCTCCCTTCTCCTGACCCTCCAAGGCGTGCCCTCCAGGGAACGCAAGCGCCGGGCCTTCGAGGCCCTCCGATGGGTGGGACTCCAAAACCGCATGACCGCCTACCCCGAGCAGCTTTCGGGAGGGGAGCAGCAGCGCGTCGCCATCGCCCGCGCCCTGATCAACCGTCCCGCCATCCTCCTCGCCGACGAGCCCACGGGCAACCTCGATCCGGAGCTCGCCCGGGAGATCCTCAACCTTTTCCGGGAGGTCAACGCCGCGGGCACGACGGTCCTCGTGGCCACCCACGACCGCCAGCTCATCGCCGAATTCGGCGGACGCGTCCTGCTCCTGGAAAAGGGCCGCCTCCTCGACGACGGGGAGTGAAAAAGGGAAACCGGGACCGAATCGTCCATGAGGAGGCCGCCCCGGGGAGGAGGTGCCCCGGCCTTTCCCTTTCGCCTCGCCGCTTCGCCCCCGGCGGCGGCTCTGCTACCCTGTGAAGGCCATGGGCCTGTTGCGGATGCTCGGGTACTTCCTGAACGAGGGCGCGGTGGCGCTGATGCGCCACAAGACGCTGCACGGCTTCGCCCTCTTCATCGTGGCCCTCTCCCTGTACGTGCTGGGCTTCTCCCTGTACCTCACGGGCAACGTGAACGCCCTCCTCGCCTCCTGGGAGCGGAACCTCGAGGTGCGCGTCTTTCTCGTGGACGGGATCGAGCCGGCGCGGCGAGAGGCCCTCGAGAAGAGCTTGGGCGTTCATCCCCTGGTGGCCTCCGTCCGGAGGGTCTCCCCGGAGGAGGCCCTCCAGCGCCTGGCGGGGCTCTCCCCGGCCTTCGGCGCCGCGGCCAGGACCCTTAGGGAGAACCCGTTGCCCGATTCTCTCTCCCTCTCCCTGAAAGGCCCCGTGGACCTCGACGCGGTGAAGCGCCTGGTGGCCTCGGCCGAAAAGGAGGAGGGCGTGGAACAGGTCCTCTTCGACTGGGACTGGGTGGAGAAACTGAGGACCTACACCCGGTTCGTGGCCCTGCTGGGCGGTCTGCTTTTCGTGGCGCTCTCGGTGGCGGCGGTGTTCACCGTGGCGGCCGTGACGAGGATTCTGGCCCTTTCACGGAGGGAGGAGATCGCCATCCTTCGATTCGTCGGGGCTACCGAGTGGAGCATCCGCGGGCCTTTCGTGGCGGGAGGCTTCCTCCTCGGGGCCCTGTCGGGCGTCCTGGCTCTCACCGGGCTCCTGGCCACCCACCTGCTCGTGGCCCGGTTCGCGGGTTCGGGCGCGCTGTTCCTCCAGTGGCTCTCCCAACGCTTTCTCTCGCCCCAGGAGCTGCTCCTTCTCCTGGGCGTGGGGACCCTCCTCTCCGCCCTAGGGGGCGGCCTCTCCTTCCGGTCTTCCACGGCGCGCTGAACCGTTTTCCGGCCCCCCGGACTCGCCTTTTTTTCGGGGAATCGCCCCTTTCCCCCGGAGAGGATCCCTTCCGGGAAAAACGCGAGATACTCCAACATTCCCAGCCGTTTCCAAGCGAATGGAGGGGCACCCTCACTACGTATCATCACGATACGCTCCCACCGTGCCGCTCTTTGCACCGGAACGCCCCTTCGCCCCCCTGGCCGCCGGCAGGCCGGGAGACTTTCGCAGTGGGAACGATCCAAAATCACGCATATTCATGATACTCGCCCACCCCTTCGGGCAGGAGGGCAGCCTCCTGACCAAGCAAATGTTGTCTTATTGTGACATGTACAGCCCCCGATAGAATGGTTATATAACCCACATCACGGCCGGCCACACGGACAGCCCTGGCCTGCCTCTCTCCCCACCTTTAGGCTGATCTCTGGTGAGTCTGAGAAAGGGGGGAGAGATGACCCAAAGCGAACGGACCCGCTCCATCATCAAGTTCCTGTTCTGGGCGGCGGCCTCAGCGGGGGCCTTCTGGTACGCCGTCCATTTCTATACCTCCGGACGGATGGTGCATTGGTATTACTACCAGGCCAAGGCCGACGGATACGCGGTCAACGCGAGGGCGTTCATGGACGCCACGCCGGAAAAGCCCGCCGCCTTGACCGTGGGAGACTTTTCGACCCTCGAGGGCTTGCAGGCCCGCGCCGTCAAGAAGGGGGATGTCCTTCCGGAGCACGCCACGGGCGTGATTTCCCTGGAGACGCTCGCGGAAGGCCGACGCGCCTCCCTGGAGGGCGGGACGCTCACCGTGAAGATCCCCTGGGAACTCAAGCAGGCCAAAGGGTTCAAGTACAAGGACACCTTCACGCACAAGAACATCAAGACCAATCCCCTTTCGGGCCTCTGGAACATCGTCATGGTGGGCCTCATCGGCGTGTGCCTCGGATACCTGGCCGAGGGATTCACCGACATGCTGGGCCTGAAGTTCAAGAAGATCGACCACTCCGTGGGTCACTGAGAGGGGAGGAGACGCCATGTTTGACTTTCTCATCGCGGGCATTCAGGCGCCCTGGTTCCTCCTCGTCTTCACGGGCTTCACGGTGGGGATCGTGGGGGGCTTCATCGGCGTGGGCGGCGGGTACATGGTCACGCCGGCCCTCATCGTGTTCGGATTTCCTGGATACATGGCCTCGGGCATCGACATGACGCACATCGCCGGAAAGGGCATCGTGTCCACCGTGCGGCACCGCCAGCTCGGCAACATCGACTGGGTGCTCGCCCTGTCCATGGTGGCGGGGACCATGTTCGGCGTGGAAGAGGGGATCCGCCTTCTCGGGTACTTCAAGCACCTCGGCCTCTCCTCGGTGGCGCTTCTTTCCGCCTCCGTGTGCCTCATGTTCACGCTCTTCGTCTACACCCTTTACGAGACCGTCAAGTCCCACCGTCGCCTGGCCCAGATGGCCGAGGAGGGAAAGGCCCTGGCTCGGGAGGTCACCACGTCCGGCCTGCCCCGGCTCTTCCAGCGCTTTCCTCTCGCCCCCATCGTCCGGTGCCGGACGGCCCGGGTCGTGGTGTCCATGTGGGTGATCGTCCTCGTGGGCGTCGTGACGGGCATCCTGGCCGGATTCCTGGGAGTGGGCGGAGGGTTCATCCGTGTCCCCGCCCTCGTGTACATCGTGGGATGTTCCACGCACATCGCCGTCGGGACCGACTTGGTGGAAATCGTCTTCTCGGGCGCGTACGGCTGTCTCCGCCATTCCATCGAAGGCAACGTGGACTTCCTCGCCGTCATGTTCATGATCGTGGGCGCCATGTTCGGAGCGCAGTTCGGCTCCATCGCCACGGCCTTCGTGCGGGGACCGGCCATCCGGTACATGCTCTCCTTCTCCCTCGCCCTGGCGACCCTCGGCGCGGGACTACCCCTTGCAAACGTGCTCCTGGGCGGACAGATGCGGGTCCTCCAGGCCCTGTCGGTGATCGTGACCCTGGGGCAGATGATCTTCCTCTGCCTGTTCATCATTTCGCTGGTCCTCTTCGCGTGGAGGGCGCGGCGCGGCCAGTGGGTGCCGGACTGGGTGGTTCCCCTCCTGGTCCAGGACGCGGTGTAAGGAGGATGCCGTGAAGAAACTGCTGTCGAACATGTGGGGGTACGCGCTTCTCCTGCTGATCGTGTCGATGGGACTGGCCGCGCTGTTCTTCCTGGCCTACATGAAAGACCACGTGTGAGGGGCGAGCCATGATGAAACTCGGACAGATTCTGGGAAACCTGCTCCTCTATGGCATCCTGATCTACTTCGCGGTGGATTCGCTCTTTCTCGAGCCCGATCCATGGTTCGCCTTCGTCGTCGTCTTCCTCCTCGTGGTCGCCTGCGTCGTGACCCTCATCCCCGGCCTCCATGCCCGGGGCGTGTCGCCGGGCGAATACCCGTATGAGGATTGACCTCCCCGCGGGAGACCCGGCCGTCCAGGGTTGGAGGCGCCGCCTCGAGGCCCTGGACCGCGGTCTCCGGACGGGGGACGTCCCGGCCAAGAAGTACCCCCGGCTCCGCCAGGAGGCCCTGGCGGAGCTGGGGAAGGCGCTGATCGCCCCGCACCTCGAGCCGGGCGAAGGGTGGACAGGGGAGCACCACTGGGTCCATGGCCACCTGAACCTGCCCCTTTCGGCACTCAAGGAAACCGCTCTCCGCGCCGAGAGCCTGTACCTCACCGACCGGAGGCTCTTCCGGTGGAGGTTCCAGGACCGAACGGTCCCCGAGGCCGGAGAGCTGGGCGATTGGGAGGAGATTCTGGAAGCTCGCCGCCTCTCCGAAATCGCCGGCGTCCGCCGCCGGTACGCCTGGAGATGGGGCGAGGCGATCGCCGGCGCGGTCATTCTCGGTCTGGCTCTCCTCCTGTGGGACCACCTGCAGATCACCGGATGGGCCCTCGCGCTCCTGGGCGCGGCGGCCGTGGTTCACGCACTGGCCATCCCCACCCGGTGGGCCGAGATTGTCCCCAGGAACCCCCGCGAGCCGGCCTGGCCGGTGCAGGCGGCGGGCAAGAAGAGCGGACGGAGGCTCCTCGCCTTGCTTCCCCGAGGCGAGGATGGAGTCGCTTCGAAGGAGGGGTGAGGCCGTGGGCGAGGCCCCGAACAATTACGCGAGGCTTCATCGGCGGTTGCTCCGCGCCATGCTCCTGACCTGCCTCATCCCCCTCTTTCTCGTGGGCGGGGCGGGATACCTGCAGTTTCAGCGATACGCCGAATCCATGGTCCTGGACCAGCAGGAGAGGCTCGTCTCCAACCACAGGGATTTCATCGAGTCCTTTCTCCAGAACCGCCGCGCCGAGCTCCAGGCGGTGGCCAACCGGTACACCCTCGACCAGCTCCTCCACGGCGAGCTGGAAAGGGTCTTCCGGGTGATCCAGCAGGGGTCCGGGATTTACACCGACATCGGCATCATCGACGACACGGGGCGCCACCTCTTGTACGTCGGCCCGTACAACCTCCAGGGCCGCAACTACCGGGACGCGGACTGGTTCAAGGTCCTCGCACAGCAGGACGTGTACGTGAGCGACCTCTTCATGGGGTACCGCGCCGTGCCGCACTTCATCATCGCCGTGAAGCGACAGACCGGAGACCGGTACTACATTCTCCGCGCCAGCCTCTCCACGGACTACTTCAGCGAGATCGTGGAGCGCGTCCGGGTGGGCCGGACGGGGGAAGCCTTCCTCCTGGACCGGAACGGGCTCCACCAGACCAAGACCCAGTTCGGAGGAGGTCTGCTCCAGCCTTCCAATTACCCCGCCCTGCGGCCCCACGCGGGGATCCTCTCCCGGGAGGTGAAGGAGCGCGACCGGACCGTCCTGTACTCCGACGTGTGGATGGCGCAGGACCGGTGGCTCCTCGTCTTTCGTCAGGAGAAGTCCGAGGCCTTCGGCCCTCTCTACCGGGCCTTCTGGATCTGGGTCGCCGTCACCCTCGCCGGACTCCTCGGGGTGTCGACGGCGGCCCTGGTCATCTCCCGCAATCTGGTCCGATACGTCAAGCGAGCCGACGAGGAGAAGGAGGCCCTCAATCGCCAGCTGCTTGCCACCTCCAGGCTCGCGGCCATCGGCGAGATGGCCGCGGGAGTCGCCCACGAAATCAACAACCCTCTCGGGATCATCGAGACCCTCAAGACGTGGATCCTGGACCTCGTGACGCCGGGCGGAGTGCGCGCCGAGGATGTCCCCGAGGTCATCGACTCGGCCCGGAAGATCGGCGATCAAGTGGAGCGGTGCCGCCGCATCACCCACGACCTCCTCAAGTTTTCGCGCAAGGTGGAGACCGAGCAGGTCTCCACGGACGTGAACGCGCTCCTCCAGGACATGATCGAGATGATCCAGCACCGCGCGAGGGCCGAGAACATCGCCTTCGTGACGGATCTTCAGGAAGCCCCTCCATTGCTCACCTCCCCCTCGAAAATCCAGCAGATCCTCGTGAACCTGCTCAACAACGCCGTGGACTCCATGGAGGGCCGTGGCGGAACCATCTTCCTTTCAAGCCGGATCCGGGGGCGGGTTCTGAAGGTGACCCTCCGTGACACGGGGTGCGGCATCCCTCCGGAGAACCTCCCGCGCATCTTCGAGCCTTTTTTCACGACCAAACCCGTGGGAAAGGGCACGGGGCTCGGCCTGGCCGTTTGCTACGGGCTGGCCCACCAGATGGGAGGTGACCTCGAGGTGGAGAGCCGCGTGGGCGAGGGGACGACCTTCACGCTGACCATCCCCCTCTCCCCCCCCTCGGAAGGCCGCTGATGACGGGACCGGCCCACCGGTCCTATCCTGTGCGAGGAGACCTCCCATGGCCCCGAAGATCCTCCTGGCGGACGACGAGCGGGATTTCACCGAGACCATGCGGAAGATCCTCGCCCGGAGGGGATACGAGGTGGAGACGGCCCCCGACGGGGCCCAGGCCCTGCGCGTGGTCTTGAGGGGAGGCGTGGACGTCGTCCTCCTCGACCTCAAGATGCCGGGCTTGCAGGGAATCGACACGCTGAGGGAAATCAAGCGCCTCGCCCCCGAGGTCCCCGTGGTGATCCTGACGGGCCACCTCCTCAAGTCCACGGAACAGGAGGGCCTGCGACTCGGCGCCTTCGCCTACCTCACGAAACCCTGCACCCTCGAGGAAATCGTGAGGACCATCGAGGAAGCCAGGAGCGGCCCGCCCTCGGAACCGCCGCCATGAAAGCGAGCTCGCCCAACCCCAAGTCCCACCGGCCGCACCGACATGGGGTCCGGCGAGCGGTCTCCCTTTTTGTGGAATTTCTGGAGATCATCGGCCTCCTCGAGAAGGTCCCCTCCTTCGAGTCCCGGCTGGAATCCCTGCGCCTCCGATACCTCCAGTTTCGCGACGCGCTTTCCGCCAACAACGAAATCCTCGCCCTCATCGCCGACCTGGAGACGCGCCTTCAAGAGCGCAGGATGACCGGACCGACATCGTTGAAGGCGAAGGCCGTGGCCTCCCTCACGGCCGCCCAGAGAATGGTCAACGCCTTGAACGGTCTTTCCGACGACCGGTACCCTTCGCTCCGGCTTGCCCTCAAGCGAATCGAGCGGCGCCTGGACGCCTGCTTCGGAAGCGCCGCGGAGCCCCCGGAAGCCAGGGAGTGGGTCCTGCCCCTTGGTCGCCTCCATCGGAGCCTCGCGCCCTGGGTGGGCCACAAGATGGCCAACCTGGGCGAAGTCAAGAACGTTCTGGGCCTGCCCGTGCCCGAAGGGTTCGTCGTGACGACCCGGGCCTACCGCGCGGTGGTGGAATCGGCGGTGGGCGCGGACCTCTTCCTCCAATCGGGAGCGGCGGGCGGGGACGAGGAGATGGATCTGGCGGCGCGCGGCCTGAGGGCCCAACTCATGGCGGCGGACATCCCCCGCGCGGTCGAGAAGGCCATCCTCGAGGCCCATTCCGACCTCCTTCGGACCGTCGCCCCTTCCTTTCGGGTCGCCGTGCGGTCCAGCGCCCTGATGGAAGACTCGGAACTCTCCTTCGCCGGACAATTCGACACCCTCCTGGACGTGGCCCCTCCCGACCTGCTCGACGCCTACCGGCGAGTGGTCGCCAGCCTGTACGAGCCGCGTGGGATCTCCTACCGCCGCGCCTTCGGCGTCGAGGAGAGGGACCTCGACGTGGCGGTGGGGGTCATGGCCATGGTCGAGGCGGATTGCGCGGGAGTGGCCTATTCCCGGGATCCCCTTGATCCGGCATCGACCGACGTGGCCCTCCACGCCGTGCGAGGCCTCGGGGTCGCACTGGTCGAGGGACGGGCCGTTCCCGAGGAGTGCACCGTCCATCGAACCTCGGGCGTCGTCGACCGCCGTCTCGTCCCCGGAGCCAGGGCCGCCAATTCGCCCCCCCTCTTGTCGGACCGCGAAGCCGCCACGCTGGCGACCTGGGTCGTCCGCATGGAGGATCACTTCGGCACGCCCCAGGATGTGGAATGGGCACGGGACCGGGAAGGCGGGCTCTGGATCCTCCAGGCCCGTCCACTGGTCTTCCCCCAACCCGTTCGCCCCACCCGCCCTCCGCCGGAGGGGACGCGGCCGATCTTGGAGGGCGGGGAGACGGCCGTACCCGGGGCGGGCTCGGGGCCGGTGGCCCGCGTGACCCCCGAGACGGACCTCGTCTCCTTTCCGCAAGGAGCCGTGCTGGTCTCCGCCCATTCCTCGCCTTCCTACGTCCGGGCCCTGCGCCGGGCTTCGGCGGTGGTCACGGAGGTGGGCAGCGTGGCGGGCCACATGGCCTCCCTCGCGAGGGAAATCGGGGTTCCCACCCTCCTGGGCGTCCCCCATGCTCTGGACAGGCTCGCCGAAGGCGACGTGGTCACGGTGGACGCCGGCGCGAGAGCCATCTATGCCGGGCGGGTGGAGGAGGTGCTGACGGAGAGGCCCGACCGCGCGTCGCGTCCCGGAGGCGCGGGCTTCCGGCTGCTGTCGGAGGTCTCGAGCTACATCGTCCCCCTCTCCCTGACCGATCCACGGTCGCCGGGCTTCACCCCCCTGGCCTGCTCCACCGTCCACGACGTCGCCCGGTACTGCCACGAGAAGCTCTTCGAGGAGATGTTCGGGATCAACCGCCTCGTGGGGGACGCAAGCCGTCAGGCGCCGCTCCTGGACGTTTTCCTTCCCGTGGACCTGTACGTCATCGACCTCGGGGGGGGCCTCACTTCACCCAAAGGCGCCCGCCGTGTCCGCCGCTCCGACGTGGCCTCCCCTCTCTTCGCGTCCCTGCTCGACGGGATGCTCCACCGCGGGATCCCTCGGGGCGGGCCGCGCGCCCTCTCGGCCAGGGGCTTCTTTCAAGTGGTCCTCCGCCACGGCGTCACCGCGCCGGATGGGGATGCATCCCTTCGCGAACCTTGCTACGTCCTCGTCTCCGACCGGTACCTCAACCTGGCGGCCCGGGTGGGGTACCACTTCAGCGCCGTGGACGCCTACTGCGGGGACTTCCTCAACGAGAACTACATTTCGTTCCGGTTCAAGGGCGGCGCCGCCGACCGGCCACGCCGGGAGCGGCGCGTTCGAGCCATCGCCGAGATCTTGAAGGCCCTCGGCTTCACCGTCCGGTCCGTCAACGACCTCGTGGACGCCCACTACCAGAAGCAGCCCCGGGAGGTCCTCCTCTCCACCTTGGACCGGATCGGCCGCCTCCTCCAGTTCATGCGCCAGATGGACGCCGCCATGGAGTCCGAAGCGTGGGTGGAGCGCGTCGTGAACGCCTTCCTGGAGGAGGATTACGGCCTGGAGAGGGCCATGGCGGCTCCCCGCAGCGCCGCGGGCCCGAAGAGCCCGCCCGGGAGCCCTGGACGAAGCGGGGCCCCGGACCTATGATGGCGCCGGGGGAGGGTCCCGCCATGGCGAAGTGCCGGGTGCTTCTCGTGGACGACGAGCCCGTCTTTCTCAAGTCCATGGCCAAGGTGCTGGGGGCCAGGGACTACGAAGTGGAGACGGCGGAGGACGGAGCGGCCGCCCTGAAACGCATGGCGGAGAGGGAGTTCGACGTCGTCGTGTTGGACCAGCGCATGCCGGGAATGGACGGCCTGACGACGCTGGAGCACATCCGGAGGGACTTCCCCGTGGTTCCCGTGATCCTCCTGACGGGCCACGCCGAAATGGACACGGCCATAGAGGCCATGGACCGGGGTGCCGTGGATTATCTCCTGAAGCCCGCCGCGGTGGAGAAGCTCTGCGAGCGCCTGAACGCGGCCCTGGAGCGAAAAGCCGTTCTCCAAGGGATGCTCAAGCCCGAGGGGTGAGGCGGCTTCGATCCTGGAGTTCCTTACCCGGCCCGCCGATGGACGGGCAGCGTGACGGTGAAGACCGACCCCGGCGGGGGATCGCGGTCCGCTCCCTCGATGGTTCCCCCGTGCAGTTCGACGTAATGGCGGGCCAGCGTGAGGCCGAGCCCCCGCTGTCCGGTCTTGCTCGTCACGAAGGGCTCGAAGAGCGTGGCTTTGAGGTGGTGCGGGATGCCCTCCCCTTCGTCCTCGACCCGCACCCGGATCCGTTCCGCCTCCTTCGAGAACGAGACTCGGATTTCCCCTCCCGGGCGCGCCTCCTCGGCGTTCTTGAGCAGGTGGTAGAACGCCATCACCAGCCGGTTCGGGATCCCCCTCACGGACGGGAATTCCCGGGGAAGGGACACCCTGGAAGGGGTCCCGGGATGGACCGAATCCAGTTGCCCGACGGCTTCCCGGATCGCCTGCCCCAGGTCCACTTCCACGAATTCGTCGGGTGAGGGGACGTGGCCCAATTCCATCACGTCGCGCATGAGGGAAGCCAACCGGGAAACGTGCTCCTTGATGAAGCGCAGGGCTCGCTGCTCCTCCAGCCCCTCGCTGAGCGACTTTTCGAGGGCGGCGACGTTGACCTGGATGGCGAAGAGGGGGTTCCGGATCTCGTGGGCCAGCCCCTGGGTCAGGCGCCACAGGGTCTGAAGGGTCCGGGCGCGGGTCTCCGCGTCCAGGCGCTCCTCCTCCAGGCGGAGCCGCTCCGTCACGTCCTGGAGGAGCCCCTCGTGGAACCGCACCACCCCGTCGGCGTCCCGCCTCACAACGGTTCGATCCTCGATGAAACGGACCTCTCCTTGGCGGGTCAGAATCCGGTAGTGCTGGGAGTACTCCTCCTTGTCTGCGGCCCGAAGTGCCTCGAGCTCCGCCGTCACCCGCCCGAGGTCTTCGGGGTGGACCAGGACCTGGAAGGGCAGGCCCTCCTCCATGAACTCGCGCGCCTCGTACCCGAACTGCCGGATGTTCTCCGAAACGTAGGCCACGGGCCACCCCGGCTGGGCGCGCCAGACCACGGCCACCACCGGGCTCCGGTTGACGATGGCCTCGAGTTCCGCCCTCTTGCCGAGTTCGGCGTAGAGGGTGTCCTCGGCATACCGGAGCCTCAGCAGGGCCTTGACCCGGGCCAGGAAGGTGCGCGGCTCCAACGGGTGGGTGAGGTAGTCGTCGGCGTCCTCTTCGAGGGCCTGGGCCGCGTGGGTCCAGGAGGTGAACACCGCCGAAATGTGCATGACGAGAGGGTTCCCGTAGCGCGGGGATGCCTTGAGGGCTCGGCAGACCTCCCGGCCCGAGAGCCCGGGCAGCTTCACGTCGAGAACCACTAGGTCGTGGGGACGCTCGAGGCAGGCCTCCAGGCAGGCCTCCCCCGAGTCCGCTTCGGAAGCCTCGTAGCCCGCCCCCCTCAGGAGGGCCGCCAGGCCCTGCCTGACGGAAGGGTCGTCGTCCACGACCAGGACCGAAGGCTTCCGCTCCTCGCTCACCGTATACGCTCCAATGCGATGGCCATTCTCCCCCATCGCTCGGGGGAACCACAAGACGGTCCAGTGGGCAGGAAGCGGCGCCCGTGTTCCGGGCCGCGAGGGTGCGGGGTTCAGCCGCGGCTCATGGGAGGCCTTCCCGGGAAATTTTCGGCCGGACCGGCTCGGGCGTGGCCTTTTCGGGTTCCCCGTCCAGAGGGAGCCGAACTACGAACGTGGCTCCGGGGTCTCGAGTATTGTTGGCCGCGGAGAGAATGCCGCCATGGGCTTCCACGGTCCTCTTCGCGATGGCCAGACCCAAACCGGTCCCCCCTTTTCTTCCGCTGGAAAAGGGCTCGAAGAGGCGGGGCATGACCTCGGGGGCGATGCCCGATCCGCGGTCCTCCACGGTCACGACGACCTGGTCGCCCTCCGACACCGCCTTCACCCGAATCGGGGCACCGTCCGGCGAGAAGTGCAGGGCGTTTTGAATCAGATTGACGAATACCTGCTGGAGGCGAAGCGGGGCTCCGTGGATCTTGAGGTCTCCGGGGACCACCTGGATCTCGACGGCGCCCGCCCCACAGCTCCGCCCCAAGACCGCCTGCTCCACGGCCTGGCGAAGGATCTCGTTGAGGGAGGCCGCCTTGAATTCGGAGGATTGGAGGGGCTTGCCGAGGAGCAGGAGGTCGTTCATCAGGGCTTTCAACCGCCGCACCTGTTCGCTCAAGTGCTGATGAAATTCGGACAGGTCCGCCAGACCCCGGGTCTTCTTCTCCAACCCCGCGACCAGGGCCTCGATGGCCATGAGGGGGTTGCGCACTTCGTGGGCCACGCCGCCGGCGACAAGGCCGACGGCTTCCAGGGCGCGCGCCCTTCCGAGCTCCTCTTGGGCGGTCCGCAGACGTTCCTCGGCCTCCACCTTGGGGCTCACGTCCGTGATAAACCCCTCCAGGGCTTCCACCTGACCGGAGGGCCCCCGCAGTCCGGTTCCTTGCTCCCAGACGTATTTGATCCGCCCGTCCCGCGTCCGGATCCGGTAGGCCAAGGTGAAGCGCCTGTCCGACCGCAAAGCCTCCTGGATGCCCTCCCATACCTGATTTCGGTCCTCCGGATGGATCAAATCTCCGAAGGCCACTTCCGCGTTCCCGACGAGTTGTTTTGCCAAGTAACCCGTGAGGTCCAGGCAGCCCTCGCTCACGAACTCCATCGTCCACTGGGGATCGTTGGCGCACCGGTAGGCGATGCCGGGGAGATTGGATAGAAGGGTGGCGTGGCGGCGCTCGGTCTCGGCCAGACGCCGCAGGTGGGCCATCTCCCGGCGATGCGACAGCGCGTACAGGACGAAGAGAATGCACAGATAGAGGGCGAAGGCCGCGGCCGCGCCGGCGGCCCATTGCATCCGACTCTCTCTCAGGATTTCGCTCCGCCCGACGTACGCCACGCAGGACCACGGGGTGCCCGCGATGGGTCTCCCCACGGCGTACACCGTCTGCCCCCAGCCCCTCATGTCGGGGCCCGAGGGCGGGAGAAGCCGGCGGGCCTCCTTTCCCGGGATCGGGCCTTCGGTCTCCCACGGCTCCTCCGGACCCATGCGGCCGAGGACGATTACGGCTTCCGGCGTCACTTCGGCGAGGGCCACGCGGGCGGGCGGAACGATGGCCGCCGTTCGCCAGAGGGCCGGAAAGAGCGCCCTGGCAGGGTCGGCCAGGAGAACCGCCGTGCCGAGGCGGACCGCGGGCCCCTCCTCTCCGGAGGGTTCACGGACGGGCGCGGGACAGGCGATGAGGGACCTGCCCGAGGGACCCTGGCAGAGGACCCGGGGGCGCCCCGCCTCCGACGCCTGCCGCACCGCGTTCAACAGGTCCTCTGTGGCGAGTTCCGCCGGGCTCGCGAAAACCAGGGCCCCGCGGGGGTCGAGAAGGAGGGCCCCTTCGTAGCCGTACCCGCGGCGGGGCATGTCCAGAATCGTCCCGGCGCTTTCCATCTGCCGTGTAGTGGCCCTCGCCGGCCCCCCCAGCACCTGGGCGAGGGGCTGCATACCGGCCAGCTGAACGGCGTCGGCCTCCCACCGGTCCAGGACCCTGCCCGCCCCCGAAGCCCCTTCGGCGGCCACCGTCTCCAGGCGGAGGGCCCAGAGGTCCAGCACGGAAGAGGCGTGCTGCCGTCCGTAGGCGAGCAGGACGGAGGCGAGGGCCAGAGCCCCCCCCGCAGCCAGCAGGCCGCCGAGCCGTCGGGACCCGGCGCGTCGCGCCACTCGAAGGACCGCCTGGACCGCCATGGGACCGCGCCCCCTGGGAAAGCGCCCGTGAATGCGGCCTTCCCTCCGTGGGGCCATCCTAGCACGGGTGGGGCGCCGCGGGAGCGGGAGGCCCCCTGGAAGGGCGACGGTCAGAAGCCTATATTGAGGCCGAGGGGGAGGTGCGTAGTGTCCCTCCCGAAAAGCAGGTGCCCCTTGAGGCGAAAAGAAGCTTGATCTCGACGAGGAGGCGGCCATGAAGAAGGCGTGGGGCCTGGGCGTGGCGTTGTGGGCGGCGGCGGGCGTGACCTTTGCGGGGGCTCTTCCCGAGATCCCCCTCAAACTGCCCGAAAAGCCGGGCGGGGTAGCCGTGGCGGGCCGGCAGATGGACGATGGCCTCTACTGCGTGCAGATGGCCATCACCCAATTCGAGGACGTCCAGACCCACCCGGAATGGGCCATCACCGGCGTGGAGATCTACGCCGAGCCCAGCCACACCCTGCTGGCCGTTTATACCGAGCCTATCGAGCCGCCCTTCCCGGCGGCCCGGGTCCGCGGGAGCGGCCCCCTCGGCGTGCCCCTGCCCCTCCTGTGCACGCGGGAGGCCCTTCCCGAGGGCGACGACCGCGTGGCCCTCACGGTCCTTACCGAAAGCGGTCCCCGGGCGCTGGGGGTGATCTCGACCTCCCTTCAGGACTTCAACGTGTCCGTCGTGCTTCCCCCCGATCCGGACATGCCGCCCTTGGAATTCTGTTGCGCCTGCGGAACCTGCCGCCAGTGCGAGTGGGGAGCCCTCCACTGCGTCTGCTACTGCCCCGACTGCCACATCGTCTGCAGGGATTGACCGTTTCCGCCGCGCGGGTCCGGAGGGGGGCGGGCACGCCCCCGTTCCGCCGTTTCGGCGGAGGATTCGAGGGTTTCTTCGAGCACTTGAGCCTATGTATCGGGGGATCGGTTTCCAGGTTCCGCCGGGCTTCCGTCCGCGCCTGACCGTTCGGATGCGGCCTCTCCGAGGGGGAGGACCAGGGTCAGGAGGGCGCCCGAACGATCGGCCAGTCCACAGGCCGTCAGGTATCCTCCGTGCAGGTCCACGAAATGGCGGGCCAAAGCCAGACCGAGCCCCCTGTGGCCCACCTTGGTGGTGACGAAGGGGTTGAACAGGGAGGCTTGGACCGCTTCGGGGATCCCCCCTCCCGCGTCCTGGATGCGGATCTCGCAACGGTCGCCGCACCGGCACGCGACCGTCACGGCCTCGGGGGGGCCGCCTGACTCGAAGGCGTTGCGCAGCAGGTGCTCGAGGGCCCGGACGATTTTGGCCGGCTCGCCCGCGGCCCGCCCTTCGCAGGGAGGAAGGCTCACCCTGAGCCGGCGGCAGGGCTCGGGGAACTCCCCTTCCAGGGCCTCCAGGGCGGCGAGGAGGGCGTCCCCGGGCGCGAAGAGCTCGCGCCCGCTCAGGGAGGGGCGCCCCAATTCGATCACGTCCCGCATGACGTCATTGAGTCGCGCCACGTGGGAGGCGACATGGCCCATGGCCGTCCGGCCTTCGGGGTCGTCTCTCAGGTACCGTTCCACGAGCTTGAGGTTCAACTGGATGGCGAAGAGCGGGTTGCGCACTTCGTGGGCGAGGCCCCGGGAAAGGAGGCGCACCACCTCCGCCTCCTGGGCGCGCGACTCCAGCTCCCGCAGGCGGACTCCCTCGGTAACGTCCTCGACGATGCCGTCCAGGCGGAGGATGCGGCCTCTCTCGTCCTTCACCGGCACGGCCCGCTCGTGGAGCCAGCGGACTTCCCCATCCTCCCGCAGAATCCGGTAGACGGCGTCGGCCGATTCCCCCTTCCCCAAACCTATGCGGTAGGCTTTCACGGCCTCCCGATCTTCGAGTTGGACCCGCTCCATCCACAGACCGGGCCTTCCCCAGGCGTCGTACCACGGAACTCCGAACACGCGCTCGAAGGCGGAAGAGATCTGCAACATTCTCCAGGAGGGCATCTCCACCGAGAAGTACACGTGGCGGACGTTTTCGAAGAGGTTGGCGAGGCGTTCGCGGGCCTCGCGCAGTTCGGCCAGGATCTCTTCCCCCTGGGTGACGTCGCTCAGGGCCGCCACCATGCCCACGACCTCCCGCGAGGGCTCCTTGAGGGGGGCCGCGTTGATGGACAGGACGGCGCGGCGGCCGTCGGGATGGATGACGGCGTGGCGCACGTCGGTGACCGCCTCCCCGGTCCGCATGACCTTCAGGAAGGGCAGTTCCTCCGCGGGGAAGGGCCCCCCGTCGGGCGCCGTGATCTGCCATTCGGGAGCGTCGTACCGGCGTGATGCGATGGCGGAGCGGTTCAGGCCCAGGATGCGTTCGGCCGCCGCGTTCGCGAAGGTGATCTGGCCCGAACGGTCCACGACGGTGATCCCCACGGGCGAGGTCTCCAGGAGGCGGTCCACGAACTCCCGGCTGCGGCGAAGGGCCTCTTCCGACCTGTGACGCAGGGTCACGTCGCGGGCCGACGCGATGACCGCCTCCTGTCCGAAGTACACCGCGGGGTTGAGAACCACCTCTTTGGGAAAGACCTCGCCGTTCTTCCGAATCCCCCACCACTCGAAGACCTGCGTCTGGCCCGCAAAGGCCGCACGGAGGCGGTGCTTGAGCGCCTCCAGGTCGTTCCGTCCCGGAGCCGAGAGGAAGTCGGGCGTGCGCCCGAGGAACTCCTCCCTCGCGTAGCCGTACATGGCCACCGCGCCCCGATTCACGTCGAGAAAGCGCCCCTCCCGGTCCTGCACGTACAGAGCGTCGCTCACGGCGTCGAAGAGCGCGCGGTAACTGCGGACCCCCTCCATCAGGGCGCTTTCGGCCCGCTTGAACCGGGACACGTCCCGCGCCGTCGTTCGGACCAGGAAACCGGACGGGGCCACTTCCTTGCGCGTGCTCAGGCACGAGAGCAGTCGCGTATCCCCTTTGGCGGTCTTCACGCAGACCAGGCTTTCCGCACGTCCCTCGCGAAGGACGCGCTCCACCACCGGCCGCCACTCTTCCCGGTACTTCGGATGCAGAAAGTCGGAAAGGGGCCGCCCCACCACCTCCTCCGGATCGGAGCACCCCAGGAAGGCCACCCCCGCCGCGTTCACCGTCAGGAAGCGGCCGTCGGCGTCGAAGAGCGCGATCAGGTCTTCCGCGCTCTCCACGAGGTCCCTAAAAATGTCGGCATCGACCGTTCGATTCTTCATGGCGGCTGGTCCGCCCCCACATCCCGTTCGGTTTCGTTCAGCCTACCCCGCTCTCCCAGCCCTTGGCAAGCGCGCCCGATTTGCATGATCCTCCCCTGCGCCTCCTTCCCTCAGTCTTTTTTCAGCGGCAGCCTCACGGTGAAGGTCGCACCAGGACCGGGGTCGTTGTTGCGGGCCTCGACGGCGCCTCCGTGGGCCTCCACGATCTTGTGGACGATGGCCAGACCCAGCCCCGTGCTCTTCTCCCCCCCGGGGGCCTTGGCGCCGGTGCGGCCGAAGGGACGAAACAGGCGATCCAAGTCCTGGACCGGAATGCCCACTCCCCGGTCCCGCACGGCCAGGACCACGAAATCTCCTTCTCTTTGCAGGGAGACGACCACCAAGGAACCCGGGTGGGAGAACTTGACGGCGTTGGACAGTAGATTGTGCAGGACCTGGGAGAAGCGGGGCCGATCGAGGTCCAGGAGGGGCAAGCCCCGGCCCGCTTCCACTTCAATGCGGACTCCCTTTCCCGCGGACAGGGCGTTCTGTTGGGCACAGCATCCAGCCGTGAGGAGAGCGAGGTCCGTGGGCTCGCAATTCAGGTCGAGCCGTCCGGCCTCGATCTTGGCCACATCGAGGAGGTCCTCGACCAGGACCAGCATGAGCCGGCTCACCCCCTGGATGGTTTTCAGAAAGGCGCGCCGCTCCTCCTCCTCAGGTGGCGGGTCCTCCTCCAGGAGAAATCGGCTGTAGGCGAGGATGGTGGAGAGGGGCCCTCGAAGGTCATGGGCCGCCATTCCAAGGAAGCGGTTCTTTTCCTCATTGAGACGAAGGAGTTCGGCGTTCTTGCGCGCCACTTCGCGTTGCAGGTCCGCGAGTTCGTTGTTGAGGCGCGTGAGGTCGTCATAGATGAAGGAGTCGCCTGCCGCTCTCGCCGTCTCCCGGACGGCCTCCCCGGCCAGCGCCAGCGCCACCAGGTACCCTTCCGGAGGCGCCTCGGCGAGGAGGGATTCGCCCCGGCGTGCCAACCCCCGGCGCGAGAGCGACGCCACCAGAACGTAGCCCTCCCCGGCCTTCCAGCCCGCAAAGTACAAGGGAGAAAGGCCGCAGGCAAGGGGGACGTTCAGTTCCCACCCCCAGGCGGCTCCATGCGTTGTCATCTCTCGCCAAAAGGTCTCGCCTTTGGTTCGGCTTTCCGGGTCCAGGACCTCGTTCCATAAACGTCCGCGGCGGATTCCGTCCAGAGACAGGGCCGCGTCGAGGACCTCTAGAACCCTGCCCTCCTGGTCACCAATCCAAGCGGCACACCCGTCCTGAGGCCCCGAGTTCATGGCGTTCTCAGGAAAGGAGGGAAAGGGCCGTCTGAACGGCGCCTGAGGCGGTGGTTGCGGATCCGTCGGCTCCCAATTTCCTCCAGAGACCCGGCGCCTCGTTGAAGGGATGCCCCCCCACCAAGATCCGCACCTTGCGGCCGTATGGATGCGCCCGGACCTTTTCCACCAGGTTTTTCACCCGATCCACGTGCGGGGTAATGGTGGCCGAGATCGCGAGAACGTGGATGTCTTGCTCCTCCAGGGTTCGAATGAGGCCTTCGGCGGGAGTGCTCGCCCCCATGAAGTAGGTATCCCATCCTTCCATTTCAAAAAAGTCCGCCACCATTCGAAGGCCGATCTCGTGAAGCTCCCCCGAAACACACGCGGCCAGGAGACGCCTTCCCTTTCGTTCCCCCGTGAACAGGCGCGGGTAGAGCTGAGACATGGCCAACTGGGTGGCCGCCGTGCAGAAATGCTCCTGAGCTACCGTGATCTTTCCCGTCTGCCACAGGCGGCCGATTTCCCGTTGAACGGGCTGAAAGACGGAGAGATAGAGGTTCCGGATGGGAACACCCCCTTCCGCCGCTTCGAGAATCAGGCTCACTGCCCCCCGGCGGTCGCCGGCCAGGAGGAAGTCCAGGTACCGTCGTGCCGTTCCGACCAAGTCGTCCGAGCCCTCCAAGAAACAGGGCGATTCCCCCGACAACCCTGGAAAGGCCCGCATTCCTTCATCCAGGATCTCCCCGGCGGCCCGGGCCTCTTCGAAAGAGAGGCTCTCTTGAACCAGCTCTTTCAGGATTCGGAGGTTCTCCATGAGGTCGCCATCGGGAATCTGGAGCGACCGGAAAAGGACCTTGACCCACGCCAGATAATCCGAGAAGAGGGAAGGCTCCTCAACCCGCAGGGCCTGAGCCAGGTAGCTGAGGTGGGAAACGGCGTCCTCCCGACACCTCGACTTGCCCTGCTCCCCCCAACGGGCCAGAAGATCGGGCCGTCTCCCGTATTGCCGTTCCACCGCTTCCCCCGCCAGGGTTTCCGTGAGAGCGGAAAGGCGATCGCCGGCCCGAACCATCACTTCGCTCATGACCCATTCCTCCTGGATGCCCGTATCGTACAGCCCGCACATGCGAGGGAAAAGGGCGGCTCCTCCTTACGCCCCATCCGCCTCCTTTTTGGCCGGCAGACGAACCGTGAAGATCGCCCCGCCCTGGGGGCCGTCCCCTCCCTCGATCCGGCCTCCGTGAAATTCGGCCACGTGGGCGGCCAGCGCCAGGCCGAGCCCGGCCCTCCCCCTTCGGGTCGTCCGAAACGGCTCAAAGAGCGCGTGGGCGGCGGCGGGAGCCAGTCCGGGTCCCTGGTCCGCCACCGTCACGATCCACCAGGCGCCCTCGCGTCGGATGGCCACTTCCACCGTACCCTTCGGAGGAGAGAACTCCACGGCATTGGTCAGGAGTTCCCGGAAGAGGCCCGTGAGACGAGTGGGAACCCCGCGGAGGCGGACCGGTTCGAGGGGCCAGGCTGTCTCCCATACCCCGCAAAAACCGGGATGGGAACCTGCCACATCCGAGCGGGCCGCCTGCAAGAGGTCCTGCAGGGTGCATTCGGCCCACTCGTCCTCCTGGGGCAGGCTTCCCAGCTCCACAAGGTTCTTCATCAGGCCGTCCAGACGCGAGGCGTGCTCCTTCATGTTCTCCGCGAAGGGCCTCAGAGCCTCATCGTCGGGCAACCTGCGCAGGAGGGCCGTCAGGTTGGCTTGAAGAGCGAAGAGGGGATTTCGGGCCTCGTTGGCGGCCCCCCTGGCCAAGGCCGCGTGGCGGGCCAAGTGGCGCTCCCTGAGTTCGGCCTCGCGGGCGCGCCGGGCCGACTCCTCCGCGGCCCTGCGTTCGCTAATGTCCCGGACGATGCCCACGACTCCGCCGGAGCCTTCCACCGACAGGGGGGACACCGACAGTTCGGCAGGAAATTCACTGCCGTCTTTTCTGCGGGCGGTGACCTGGTGGATGCGGCCTCTTCTCTCCGCCGGGGCCAGCCCCAGAAAGGCTCGCAGGGACTCCTGCGCCCGCGCCAATGAGTCCGGAGGAACCAGCATGTCGTGAACGTTTCTTCCCTCCGCCTCCTCCCGGGAGTAACCGAACAGCCGTTCGGCCGAACGGCTCCAGAGGATCACGCGGCCCTCGTCATCCAAAAGAATCACGGCGTCCAAGGCCGCCTCACACAGGGCCCGCAGGCGTCCGGCTTCTCTCCGCCGCCCCTCTTCGGCCGTTCGAATCCGGGCCAGGCTGCGGACTGTGGCCACCAGCACGTCCGGCTCGATGGGGTGGACGAGGTACGCGTCCGCCCCACCCTCCAGGCCCGCCACACGCTCCATGGTCTCCCGGTGGGAAGCCGACAGGTGGGCGACGAGAATGTGTGCCGTCTCGGGAGACCCTTTGATGCGGCGGCACACCTCGAAGCCCGACCCGTCCGGGAGATTCACGTCCAAGAGAACCAGATCGGGCTGCTCTTCTTGGGCCGCCTCCAGGCACTCTTCGCCGGTAGCCGCCTCCAAGACCTCGAATCCGCCGCGCTTTCTCAAGACGCGGGAGGTGGCCAGACGAATGGCCGGATCATCGTCCACCACCAGGATTCGAAGTGGTTGCTCTGCGTCAGCCATATCTCCCCCTCTGAACTCGAAAATTCAAGGCGGATCGTCTCTTCATTGAGACAACCGACGAGTCCCCTGAGAACGGGCGCAAACCAGGGGCCAAGCTCCGGCCGAGGCTCCTAACCCTTGGCGTGGACGCGCGCTCCAATGCCCAATCCAGAACCACGCCCGGTTCTGGAGAGCCAATCCAAAGGACTCCGGCCCTCTTCTCGCCTCAAATCGAAAAAGGCAGCCCTCCAAGGTGGAAGGGATAAAGCCCAAAGCGGGTTCGAGCGCCGGATGGTCCTTTGCGAACGAAATGGCCTGGGGCGGCCTTTCTCCGAAGAGGATCCAAG
Organism: Acidobacteriota bacterium; assembly: GCA_040752915.1. Classification (NCBI taxonomy): domain Bacteria; kingdom Pseudomonadati; phylum Acidobacteriota; species Acidobacteriota bacterium. Next base: position 212 of record JBFMHB010000047.1, on the reverse strand, counting down.
CAATCCCGCCACCCTTTGCCATTCCTTATTCTCCCGGCCCTGCCGCTCTTCCCCCTTCTTGCTCCCCCTTCGCCGGGTCTTTGATCAGGGGCAGCCTTACGGTGAGGGTGGCGCCGGGGCCGGGGTCGTTGTTGCGGGCCTCGACGGTTCCTCCATGGGCCTCCACGATCTTGTGGACGATGGCCAGACCCAGGCCCGTGCCGCCCTTGCGC